>JBBWZW010000118.1:0-5629 GCA_039649305.1 Burkholderiales bacterium | reverse complement strand
CACGCTCGACGGCGCCGTCATCTCGCGCTGCGCGCAACGGGCATCGCCATACCGAGTGGGTGGACTTCCTGCGTCAAATTGGCCGCGAAACGCCGCCTTCGTGAATCCGGTCCATCTGCGCTCCCCTAGGTACCGACGGTCAAAAACCTCCAATAGACGGACGGCGTCCGGATAGTCGTGTTGTTTAAAAAGCAAACATCGCCCGTTTGCCGACAAAATGTTAACAAAGTAGCAACATGTTATGTATAGTTAGTTAAAAAAAAGGCAACCAACTATGCATACCACTCTGTCCCGCTCCCTTTGCGCCGGTTTTACGCTGATCGAGTTGATGGTTGTCGTCGCGGTGATCGCGATACTCGCCGGCGTTGGCGTCCCTTCATACCGCGACTATGTCACGCGCGCAAACATCGCGGAAGCGCCGGTTGAACTGTCGATGATGGCAGTGCGACTGGAGCAGTTTTACCAGGACAACCGTAGATACGGTACCAACGGAGTGTGCGGGGTCAGTGCGCCAGAGAATAAGAAGTTCAGCTACGCGTGTGCTACCAGCCTGGATGGTCACTCTTTCTTCCTCACCGCGAGCGGTATTGCTCGGCAGGGTACCGGCGGCTTCACATACCGACTTAACAACTTGGACAACCGCAGTACGACCGCGCCGGCAGGATGGGAGTCTTCTGATTCGTGCTGGATCACCAAAAAAGGTGCACCGTGCTGAAACCGATCAGTATGCACGGCGTCACGCTGGTCGAGCTGGCGATCGTGATGGCGGTACTTGGACTATTGCTCGCCATGGGCGTGCCGTCGCTAACAGGTTTTATCGCAAACCAGAGGATACGCGGCGCTGCGCACACTGTATTGAGTGCATTGCAGCAAGCGCGTGAAGAAGCAGTGCGCCGGAATTCGACGGTACGGCTTTCGTTAGTAAACACCGACACCAACACCTGCGTGCTCAGTAACGCTGGCCCGCATATCGTGGTGAGTCAACAAAACCCCGCAGGGAAATGCGCGGCAGTCCCGTCCGAAACCAACGGGCCGCAGATTGTCAAGGTGATACGCGCCGACAGAGAATCGAACACATCCTTTGCAGCGAGGGATGGTAATGGCGATCCGCAGTCCAGCATCGCATTCAACGGCTTTGGCCGCGTGGACACCAGTGCGGGCGGCTGGGTTAGTCAGATTGACGTAAAAATGCCGACGGTTTCCACTGTGCGTCCGTTACGGGTTCGGATTTCTACCGCAGGGGAGATCGGCATTTGTGATCCTGCCGCACGCACAAACGACCCGAGGAGCTGTTAAGTATGGACGCGCGCGTTGCCATTTCACTGCGGTCTCATCACCGCCAGCATGGCTTGATGCTGATTGAAGCACTCATCAGCATTTTGATTCTTTCCGTGGCGATCCTCGGTTTGATAGGCATGGAGGGGGCCATGATCGGGTTGGCGCAGGACGCAAAACACCGTGCCGATGCCGCCTTCCTCGCCGAGCAGGTTATCGGAGTCATGTGGGCGGACAAGCGCAGCGAACGCAGTAGTTATGCTCACCTGGTCACCGGCACCAACTGCACGTTTTCCGGCGCCGCCTCGACCAACAATCGGGTCACGAATTGGATCGGGAATGCCAATACCGCCGGGACGGTGCTCGGCACGCTGCCCAGCGCAACGCAGCAGATCTCGTTCGCGGGAGACAAGGTGACGGTGACGCTGTGCTGGCAGGCGCAGGACCTTCAAAGGAGGAAGCAACCCCATAAGTATGTGCTCGTCTCGAAAATAGAGGGAGGACTGTGATGCGCACTTCCTCCATACGGCGTCCGTCCGCGCTTGGCCGCTTGCAAGGCTTCTCGCTAGTCGAGCTCATGGTCGGACTTGTAATCGGCCTCATTGGCATCCTGGTTATGATGCAGGTGTTTTCGCTCGCGGACCGGCAGCAGCGCGTCACAACCTCTGGCACCGATGCGCAGACCACCGGGGTTATGGCCGCGTTCACGCTCGAGCGCGAGCTTCGTTCGGCCGGCTTCGGCAGACTCGGTTTGAACTGCACCAGGCTTTGGGCTCACCGGAGCGGGGCGAGCCCCTCGACCGTCGAGCTACAGGCGGCTGCAGTTAAGATTACGCCGGGAACTCAGGGCGGCAATGACCAACTTCAGATCGGCTATCCCAGCGGGTCGCTCGCAGCAGTCCCTGTGACGCTACAACAGGACATGGCAGAAGCGACAGCACCACTGCGCATCGACAGCGATCCGAGTTTCAAGACAGGCGATATGGTGGTCATCACGCCCCGCGCCGTGGGCGAATGTTCAACGTTGGAGGTCACTGGAGCGCCGACAAAGACCAGCGACCCCAACGTGGCGGGCGCCATGGGATTTCAGTGGGACCTGCCACATACCACCGGCACGGTGTTTCCAGCGGGTGGCTATTTCGCACAAGCGAATGTTGTAAACCTCGGCGCGCTAACTGTTCGAAATTATTTCATTCAGGATGCGACCTTGATGATGCGCAACGCGCTGGTGCCGTCCAGCGTGCCGGTGGTTGTCGCCAGAGGCATTATCGCGCTACGCGCGCAGTATGGTCTCGATGCCAATGGCGACGGTCAGTTGGACAGTTGGAGTAATGCTCCGGCCGATCCGAAGCAGATTATTGCCGTTCGATTTGCTCTGGTTGCGCGCGGCGACCATTTCGAGAAGGGCTTCGTAACCGCGACGCCGCTGACGTTATGGGACAACGGCCCGATGGACAAGCCGCAGCTCGCGCTCTCGGCCGAGCAGCGTCATTACCGCTACAAGGTTTACCAAACCATCGTGCCGCTACGTAATGTCATATGGGGCTATCAATGAGATCCAGATTGCACGGTGCCGATAACGGAACCGTCCTCGTCGTTACCCTGGTCCTGCTGGTATGCCTGCTCCTTGGTGCCGCCGTGCTCGCCCGATCGGTCAACACCGCAAACCTTATCAGCGGCAATCTGTCGTTCAAGACCGCTTCGTTGCATTTGGCCGATGTCGCTACCGAAAAGGCTATCTCTGACTTGCCAAATGTAACCACGCTCTACGCAAGATGCGTTATGGCGCCGTACGTCGCCGGTTGCCGCTACTCCCCTACGATCCTCGACGCTGACGACACTGGCATACCCACGTCAGTCGATTGGACACGGATCCAAGGGATCGACGAGCAGTTGTCCGGATACACCGCAAGGTACCTCATCGAGAGACTATGCCGTGATACGACCCTGGACCGCTGCCTTGCAGAGTCCGAGGTCGGAAACGACAGTAAAACACCCGACGCCGTACCGGTCCCCGGTCCTCGCAAGATCTTCTATCGGGTCACCGTCAGGGTGGAGGGCCCTCGGTCGACACGGACGTTCACGCAGGTCGTCCTCAGCTACTAGCTTTGGTTAATAAGTACGCCGCATGGCCGGCACGGAGGATATCAACATGACTACACACGCCCGACGGTTTCCGGCGGCAGCCACGCGCGGCATTGCTGCGCTATTGATCATGGTTCAAGTCGCGCCCGCCACCTGCGCGGTCGAGATAGCAGACGGGCCACTCCTGATGCAGAAGCATGTGCGGCCAAATATCATGTATGTGCTGGATGACTCAGGCAGTATGAACTTTGAGTTCCTTCCAAGACTGGAGCCGACCAACGACGGCGCGCTCTGGTGGCATACGGGCGTGAAAAGCTTTCTGGGCCGGAACGCCAATGACGATACAGACGCAAATGCCATCAACTACAACAAGTTGGGCAACGCGTCAGCTACCTGGAAAAAATTCGTCTACCTGTTTCCGCTCGGCGTCGGCCATGCGCGCGGGCTTCGGACGTACGCAGACGGTCGGGATGACACTTTTGCGGTTGCTCCGACGCCGGAGTACGCATGGACGCGCAGTAGTGCGTACAACTCGCTCTACTACGACCCTAGCGTCACGTATGCGCCGTGGGAGCCCTACAACAACGGGAATGCCACCATCGCGTTTCCGCAGGCCACTCCAACGGCCGCCAAGACGCATCCTCTATTTGGCAGCACGACCGTCGACCTGACGCAGGCCGCCAAAAGAACTTGTGACAATTGCACGTTCCGCATGTGGCCCGGAATGAGGGCGCCCGCGAATGCGTCATACCGCGAAGAGGGTAGTGAGACCTGGCAGCAGCTAACGTCCGATCGCACCGTGCCGGATGGGCGCTATTGGGACGTCGCGATCGAGTATTACCCGGCGACGTATTACGTGGTGGATCCGGCAGGCACGATCAACGCGCCCGGTGGCAAGAAACTGCGCGAAGTAAGAATTGCGGCAGGCACGGCCGAGATGCAGAACTTCGCCAACTGGTTCGTGTATCACCGCTCGCGCCACTTGATGGTGAATGCGGCGATCGGCGCCTCGGTAAACGGGGTGAAGGAAATCCGCGGCGGCATGGTGAGGCTCAATCCAAATAACGCGGGAACGCGCGACGACGCGGTCATGTACGACTTTAGTGCGACCGAGGATTTCCGCAACAGCAAGGCGTTCCTGAAGCAGTTTTACCAAACGCATTTCGTCGGTGGCACGCCGACGCGGGACGCGCTGGATTTCGCCGGAAAACAATTCATGCGGACCGATGCCAATGCACCCATTATCCACGAGTGCCAATTCAATGCGGCGTTCGTCATCACCGACGGCTTCGCCCTGAACTCGAGCAGCGTCACGCTGACTCAGCCAAACTACGACGGCCAGACCAATTACACAACGTATCCGTATAACCGGCAGAACGGCAACGACCTGACCCATCCGTATGCAGACCGGTTCGACACAACGCTGGCGGATATTGCAATGCAATACTACACGACCAACCTGCGTCCGGACCGGCCAGCAGGCCAGGTGCCTTTAAAGGGCACGGCCACGCAACCGGATGCGGATCGGAATCCCAATCTGCATATGAACACCTTTGCACTTGGGCTGGGGGTAAAGGGCACAATATTCGGTACCGGCAGCCCCGCCGCACGGAACCCGTACCAGAACCCGCCGGCGTGGCCGGATCCCAACGCGGTCGCGCGGTCGCCGGACGCCGTCGATGACCTGTGGCATGCGACATTGAATGGTCGCGGCCAGATGTTGAGTGTGTCCGATGCGGTCGCGACAAAAGCGGCGATGACTTCGATCCTACGCAGTGTTATCGCGACCGAACAATCTGCGGCGGGTGTTGCTGTATCCACCGCCTATATGAGTGGCGGCGACAATATGTTCTATGCCACCAGCTATCGTGCCGGCGACTGGTACGGCGATCTGAAGGCAGTTTCGCTACGGCCGACCGACCCACCATCCGTCGGTGACCAGGTCTGGAGTGCGCGGCAACAATTGGACCGGCGGGCGACGTCCCGGTATATCGTCACCGCGACTGGTGGCGGGGAAGAGCGCTCTGGTATTCAATTCCAACCGACGGCCGCTCGAACGGCGACGAAGCTGACGCAGGCGCAAGAGACAGCGCTCGGCGGCGCATCGATCCTGGCGTACCTGCGTGGCGACCGCAGCCATGAGGGCGTGGCAACGGCACCGAGCTATCGCACCAGGACCAGCGTCCTGGGTGACATGGTGAACGCCGAGCCGGTTGTCCTGACGAAGCCATCGGCAACGTACGCCGACGTCGGCTATGCCGCTTTCAGG
>JBBWZW010000104.1:0-23602 GCA_039649305.1 Burkholderiales bacterium | reverse complement strand
CGCCCGCTGCCGCGACCCCAACACCGCGCCGATAAGCAGCGCGGCAGCGGAAAAGATGAAGCCACGTTGCAATCCACCTGCGCCGTCGGATATCCAGCCGACGATGGTCGGACCGACGATCTGGCCGAAAGCGAACACGGTGGTAAAGATGCTGATGCCTGCGGACCATGCCGACGGCGGCAGGTTATGCCGCACCAGCGCGGTGGTGGATGCGACCACCGAAAGGAACACCGCGCCGAACAGCAGGCCCGATGCAAATACGGCAACCGGCGCGGCGGTCAGGACCGGCAACAGGGTGGCCAGCGCCAGCAACGCATTCAGGATCGCGAACGATTGCCCGCCCTTGTAGCGATCGAGCATGCCGGCCCAGATCCGCGACGATGCGACCACCGCCAGTCCGAGGACCACGTAAAACGTCGTGATGACGGCGGCGGGCATGCCTTGTTCCTTCAGCAGCGCGATCACAAACGTCATGTAGCCGATATAGCCGACACCGAACATGAAATAGCCGGCGAGGCCATAGCCGAAAGAGCGGATCCTGAAGTGGCCGCGTGCGCCGCCCGGCAGGCTGGTCCCGTCTATGCGCCTCGCGGGCAGCGCCATCGCGGTTGTCGCCAGCAGGCAGCTTGCACCGAGCGCCAGCCATGCCCATTGCCAGCCGTGCGCTGCTCCGTGCTGTGTCGCCCCGGCCAGAGTGGCGGGTACCAGCAATGCCGACAACGCGATGCCGAATCCGGTGCCGCCGTAATACAAACCGATCAGGAAGCCGGCCTGCCGGGCATGCAGGGCGCCCAATCGCGCTGCCAGGACGCCGCCGGCAATGAAGACGAATGCGCTGGCTATGCCGGCCAGTACCCGCTGCAGTAGCAACATGTCGGCATCAGTCACAAAGCCGGACAGTAGCATGAAGATGCCGGTCAGCACCGAGCCGCCGACCAGCGCGTACTGTGCGCCGAATCGTCGCATTACCGCGGGCGTCACCAGTGCGCCGAGCAGGTATCCGGCTGCATTGGCAGTGTTCATTGAGCCGGCCAGCAGATACGTCCAGCCGAGGTCGTCGCGCATCGGCGGCAGCAGCAACGCATACGAGAAGCGCGAGATCCCGAGGGATACTGCGGCCCCCAGCGACAATGCGAGCGCGGTAAGAAAAGGACGTCGCAGCGCAAAGTCGTCGAGGGCAGCAATCATTTCAGGCTTCGGCCGGAATCGGATCCTTGGGTTCCGGTGGCGAAGACCACAACACCATCCCCATCGCAGCCAGCACAACGACGGCGCCGAGCAGCGTCGACGTGCCGACCGGCTCGCCCAGGAAAATATAACCCCAGGCCATGCTGAACAGCGGGATCAGGAATGACACACACATGGCGCGCGTCGGTCCAATTTTGACGATCAGTGGAATGAATACGGCCTGCGCCACGCCGGATGACAGTATTGACAGGGCGGTAATGCATCCCAGCGCAAGCATGGACGGCATCACCGGCGGCAGGGAGAAGGGAATGGTCGGCGCCAGCATCAGGCCGCCCATTGCCAGTGAGCCGGTAGCCATCGCGATGGGATGGATGCCGCCGGCACGGCCGGTTTTCTTCACGACGATGGTGGACAGCGCATAGGAAGCGGCCGCCAGCAGGCATGCGGCGATGGAGACGAGGCTCCACAGGTTCAGCGCGACGGCGCCGGCGCCGACCAGGATCGCTACGCCGGTGATGCCGAGGCCGAGGCCGGCCAGTTTGCGCAGCGTCAGGCGTTCCGCCAGCCAGATCACGGAAAACACGGCGCCGAACAAGGGAGAGGTCGAATTCAATACCGCTGAATGGGCGGCCGGCAGATGGAGGGCGGCGAACGAGAAGCAGCAGAATGGCACGACGCCCGCAAAAAAACCGATCAGCGCATAGGGTTTCAGGTTGCGCTGCCAGTTCATCGGTATTCCGACGATCACTACAAACGCGGTCAGCACAATGCCGCCCAATGAGGTGCGTAGCGTAGCGGCCAGCAATGGCCCGACCTCCGGGACAGCGATGCGCAGAAAAATGAATGAGCATCCCCACAGGGCGGAAAGCAGCAACAGCTTGACGAGGTCGGTTCCTGACATGGAAGGGATTGCGAGGCGGCAATCATGCGAACGATCGATCGATTGTAGCATCGGGAAAAATACGCCGCTCCCGGGTCGAAAGTTCCTCCTCGACGCATGCGAAGTGCCTGCTTTCGCATGCTGATTGATGCGCCACAAATGATAACGGGCGAAGCGCCGAATCCCGCTTGAGGAAAGCCAAAGAAAAATTGCCTCACAGGCAAATAATCATGGTCAGGGAGACAGACATGATCCGAATGAATTTGAAGCCCGTCGTTTATGCATTGACGATCGGTTCCGCAGCACTATCAACAGCCGGAAGCAACGGAAGCGAAGTGGATAGCCCCACGCTCGGGGGGAGTTCGCCTGCGCAATACGCTTCAGGGTCGGGCAGTAATGCGTCGGCTGACCACCCCTCGCACGCCGAGGAGCGTCATTTCGCTATATACAGTGCTTTCCGCTCAATGCCTGACTCGTCGGGCGGCAGCGGTGCGGGTAGTGCAGGAAGCGCCGACAGTGTGCCGGACGATAAGTCGTCCGGCAATTTTCTTTTATGGGGTAGCCGGTTATTCGGGGTGGAACATCTCTTCTGCCCGGCAGGCGAGGTGGGAAAATAAAGCGGAAGCTGTCAGTCGTGCGCGTGGCCGCATACGCCGCATGCGCTGTTGCGTGCAACCTTGATACTGGTCCACTCCATGCTGCGCGCATCCAGCAACAGCAGGCGTCCCGCCAGTGACTCTCCTATGCCCGCAGTGAGTTTCAATGCTTCGGCCGCCTGCATGGTGCCGATAATGCCGACTAATGGAGCGAACACACCCATGGTGGAGCACAGCACCTCTTCAAACTGCTGGTCCGGCGGGAACAGGCAGGCGTAGCAGGGTGCATCGTCACTACGTGTGTCGAACACTGATATCTGTCCGTCGAACCTGATCGCGGCCCCGGACACCAGCGGCACCCGGTGCGCGACACAAGCGCGGTTGACCGCATGCCGCGTCAGGAAATTGTCGCTGCAGTCGAGTACTACCGTTGCCCGGCTCACCAGTTCACCCAGGCGCTCGCCTTCGGCGCGTTCGGACAGCGCCACCACCTCGATCTCGGGATTGATCTGCGCCAGCGACTGTTTGCCGGATTGCGCCTTGGGCTGGCCGACGCGCTCGGTGGTGTGCAGGATTTGCCGTTGCAGGTTGGTGAGGTCCACAGTGTCATTGTCCACCAGCGTGATTTTGCCGATGCCAGCCGAGGCGAGGTAAAACGCGGCGGGCGATCCGAGTCCGCCGGCGCCGATGACCAGCGCATGGGCGGCCAATAACTTCTCCTGGCCTTCGATGCCGATGTCGTCGAGCAGGATGTGACGGGAATAGCGGAGTAGTTGGTTGTCGTTCATGGGCAGGTCAGAAAATGGCGTTCTACGGGGCTATGGGGTTAGTCCTTGCTCCTGCGAGGCATATGTATCTATACAAGTGCCGGGCGACTCGCATGCCTCACCCGTCGGTTGGGATGGTAATCCCAACATTCCGCCATGTAACGGAGCCATCGGTTGTATAAAGTCCGACGCGCAGGGGTTGGCATCCCAACCTACATCTCCGATATGCGGGACGTCTAGCACGTATGCAGATACCTATGTCCGCGGCGCGGACGTTGATCCCCCATTGTAAATCAACCGCCCAATACAAAAGGCCGCATCGCTGCGGCCTTTTTTCTTGCGGATTACTTCGAACGACGCTTATTTCTTGTCGCCGTTCTTTCCGTTTCCGTTCTTGTCGCCATTCTTCGTCTCATTGATCGTGTTTTCCTTCTTGCTTTCGACCTTGGCGGTCTTTGAAAGCTGAACCGGCAAACCTTTCAGATGATTGAGCGCCTGCGCCAGCTGGAAGTCGTCCTTGCCGCCGAACTCGAGCGGCTTGCGCTTTTTCTCGAGCGCTGCCTGCCGTTGTTCTTCTTCCAGCTCGTCGAGCTTGGCCTTGGCCACTTCGTCCTTGTCCTTATCGTTCATCAGATGCTTTTGCAGGTCGGCTTCACGCAGGCGCAGGCCATTCAGGCCGTCGCCATCGGCGTTCTCATCCACCAGCAGGTCCGGAACGATGCCCTTGGCCTGGATCGATCGGCCATTCGGCGTGTAGTAGCGAGCGGTGGTCAGTTTGACGGCAGTGTCGGCCGAAAGCTGACGAATGGTCTGCACCGAACCCTTGCCGAAGGTCTGCGTACCCATGATGGTGGCGCGCTTGTAATCCTGCAGTGCACCGGCGACGATCTCGGATGCCGACGCGGAACCGGTGTTCACCAGCACCACCATCGGCACTTTCTTGATCCCTTCCGGGAGCTTGGCCAGCGGATCGGACATCGAGGCGCGTGAGGAGGTGTAGAACTCCTTGCGCGCATAGAAGGTGGCTTTCGAGTCGGGCAACTGGCCGTTGGTGGAGACTACCGGCACGTCTTTCGGCAGGAATGCGGCGGACACGCCGATCGCGCCGGGCAACACGCCGCCCGGGTCATTGCGCAGGTCGAGCACCAGGCCCTTCAGGTTCGGCTCCTGGGCATAGATCGCGGCGATCTTCCTGGCCATGTCATCGACTGTCGGCTCCTGGAATTGCGCGACGCGCAGCCAGGCGTAGCCCGGTTCGATCACCTTGGACTTGACGCTCTGCACCCGGATCTCCTGGCGCATGATGGTGACGATGATCGGCTTGTCTTCTTCCTTGCGGGCGATGGTCAGCGTGATCTTGGTGTTCGGCTCGCCGCGCATGCGCTTGACGGCTTCGTCCAGCGTCAGGCCTTTCACCGGTGTGGTATCGAGCCGTGTGATGAGGTCGCCGGCCTTGAGCCCGGCCTTGAACGCGGGCGAGTCTTCGATCGGCGAGATCACCTTGACGTAGCCGTCTTCCATGCCTACTTCAATGCCGAGGCCGACGAATTTGCCCTGCGTGCCTTCGCGCAGTTCCTTGAACGCTTTCTTGTCCAGGTAGGCGGAGTGCGGATCAAGCGAGGACACCATGCCCGAGATCGCCTCGGTCAGCAGCTTCTTGTCTTCAACCGACTCGACATAGTCGGTCTTGATCAGGCCGAATACATCGGCCAGTTGTCGCAACTCTTCCAGCGGCAGCGTCGAAGTCGTCTTCTGCGCGCTGGCGTCGAATTGCATCGAGCCGGCGATGCCCGCTATAACGCCTAAACCGATAAGACCGAAGTTCTTGAGTTTGCTGCTCATGTGTCACCTAGTAGTTACCTGGTATTTATCCAGCCAAGAGGATCGAAAGTACGGCCCTGATGCCGCATTTCAAAGTATAAACCCGATTGTTCATTGCCGCCGCTATTCCCTGCGCTGGCAATGACTTCGCCGGTTTTGACAACATCGCCGGCCTGTTTGAGCACCGCCTGGTTGTTGCCGTAGATCGTCATGTACTGATTGCCATGATCGATGATGATAAGGTTGCCAAATCCGCGTAGCCATTCTGAAAACACGACTTGTCCGCCTGCCACTGCCCTGACTTCCGTGCCTTCGGGGGCGCGTATGAAGACGCCCTTCCAGGCCGGCCCGTCGCCTCGTTTGCTGCCGTACCGGGCGAGCAGTTCTCCTCGCACCGGCAGGCGCAGTTGCCCGCGCAGCGCGCTGAACGCGCCCATTGACCCACCGTCTTGGACGCTGGCAACGGGACCTAGTTCATTTCGCGCGACGGTTTTTGGCGGTGGCTCATCATTGTCAATTGCATCAGGACTGCTTGATCTGCCTCTAGCGGCGGCATCCCGGCTTGCCTTACTCTTATCGATGGCGGCGGCCCTGGCGCGCTCTCTTTCCGCTCGCTCGGCCCGCGCGAGTTGTTCCCGGCGACGTTTTTCCTGGGCGACCGCTTCCGCTTTTCGTTGTTCTTCGATTAAGTTTGCGAGCTTGTCGACGAGGCCCCCGAGACGCCGGTCGTCGCGTTCGATGGTGCCGGCCTCCTTGCGTTGTGCGGATAGCTTGCTCGACAACTGTGCCAGCAATGTCGCCCGCCTGGCCTTTTCCTTTTCCAGTTGGGCTGTCTGTTCCCGCTGTTCCCGGGCGATTTCATCCAGCTCGTCTTTGGCGTTTTGCGCTTCGACCCTGTTGTTTTCGATCGCCTGCAGATTGTTACGCAACGAGTCGATGAGCTTGGCCTGGGCCTGCGACACATAACCCATGTACTGCAATTCGCGGTTGATGCGGTTCGGGTTGTCGCCCGATAGCAGCAGCTTGATGCGGTCCTCATTGCCGGCCACGTATTGTTCGCGTAATAACTTCCCGAGCTGTTGCTGTTGCGCCGCGATGATCGCGGCAAGCTGCTTTTGCTGATCCGACAAGCGCTTGAACTTCGCTTCGGTTTCCTGCTGTTCGCGGAGCAGGCTGTGCAGTTCGCGGTTGGCGTCGGAGATCGCCTTCTCGGAGTGCGCCAGTTCGTCCGCTGCATGACTCCTCGCGGTTTCCGTTTGGCTGATGTCGCGCTTTAACGCGGAGAGCTTCTCCTGCAGTTCGGCGCGCTCGCTTTCGGCGGCCCGCTTCTGCTTGGTGCGCTCGGTGATCTTGTTGGCATGCGCCGGCAAGGCCAGAAGGAGCGATGCCATGCCGAGCGTAGCGAGGAACTTCCAGGGGTGGGATATACGACGCTGCTTATACAATCAACATTCCTCGACTACGCTCTTAACTCGGTTACTTCGCTTTGCCCTGGCTGGCCACTGCCTTCATCGCTGCCTCGATCGCCGCCTGGTCGCCCAGATAGTAGCTCTTTATCGGCTTGAGGTTGGCATCGAGTTCATACACCAGCGGTTGGCCGTTCGGGATGTTGAGGCTGACGATGTCCTTGTCGCTGATCCCGTCCAGTGTCTTGATCAGTGCGCGCAGGCTGTTGCCATGGGCGGAAATGATGATGCTCTTGCCGGCGCGGATAGCAGGCGCGATCGATTCATCCCATATCGGCATGACACGCTCCACGGTGTCTTTCAGGCATTCGGTCAGCGGAATCTCTTCGCGCTTGAGCTTCGCATAGCGCGGATCGTTGAAGGACGTGCGCGGATCGTTCTGCTCCAGCGGATTGGGCGGAATGTCATAGCTGCGGCGCCATACCAGTACCTGTTCGTCGCCGTACTTGGCCGCGGTTTCGGCCTTGTTCAGCCCCTGCAGCGCGCCGTAGTGACGCTCATTCAGGCGCCAGCTGTGAACGACCGGCAGCCACATGAGGTCCATTTCATCCAGCGTCAGCCATAGCGTGCGGATCGCGCGCTTGAGCACCGAGGTATATGCGAGATCGAAGGTGAAGCCGGCTTCCTTCAGGATCTTGCCGGCTTGCCTGGCTTCGGCCGCGCCTTTTTCGGTCAGGTCGACGTCAGTCCACCCGGTGAAGCGGTTTTCGAGATTCCACGTGGATTCGCCGTGGCGCATCAATACGATTTTGTACATGGTCGGGGTTAAGAGGAAAATGTAAAGTTATAGAAGCAGGAGTCGACCCAAATAAGCAGACCCTAATGATAGATCGCCTTCTATTTTATAATGTCGGGATTGCTTAAAACCATTAACCCCATTGGAACACCGTGAAATTCTTCATTGACAATAGTTGGCTCATCGCATTGGTACTCATTTCCGGCGGAGCGCTGCTCTGGCCCAACCTGCAGCGACGCGGTCAGAAAGTGTCGCTCTTGCAGGCGACCCAGATGATCAACCAGGGCAAGACCATCGTACTCGATGTGCGCGAACCGGCGCAGTTTGCCGCCGGCCACCTCCGTGATGCGAAGAACATCCCCCTGAAAGAACTGCCCAACCGGATTTCCGAGCTGGACAAATTCAAATCCAGGAGCGTAATCGTCATGTGCCAGCAGGGAATGCAGTCGGCCAGGGCGACCACACAGCTCAAAAAAGCCGGCTTTAACGAAGTGGTCAGCCTGAATGGCGGCCTCGCGGCGTGGCAGGCGCAAGGTCTGCCCGTCGCCAAATAACGTCGAAGCAACGGCAAAGCAACGGAGAAGGAATCATGAGCGCACGAGTAGTTATGTACAGCACCGCAGTATGCCCCTATTGCATCATGGCCGAGCGCCTGCTGAAGGCCAAGGGCGTGGAAGCCATCGAGAAAATCCGTATAGACACGGAGCCGGAACTGCGTGCGGAAATGATGCAAAAAACCGGGCGCCGCACCGTGCCGCAGATATACATCGGCGAGACCCATGTCGGCGGCTTCGACGATCTCTCCGCACTGGACCGGGCCGGCAAATTGGACCCGCTGCTGCAAGGCGCGTAAACTTCATCATTCAGCTCCAACCCCAGTTTCAAAACAGGCGTAGACAAGAAAACCCAGCGGGCGGCAGGCGGGTCACACCGGCGGCCGTCCTTCTTCAAATATCATCGAAAGCGCATCATGGCCGACCAGAACCAGCAACCCGTATTCCAGATCCAGCGTGTCTACCTGAAAGACATGTCGCTGGAGCAGCCTAACTCCCCGGGGATTTTCCTGGAGCAGGAGGCCCCCAATATCGAAGTCGCGGTGGACGTCGGCGCCGAGGCATTGGCCGAAGGCATTTACGAATCGACCGTCACCATCACCGTGACCGCCAAGGTCAAGGACAAGGTGGCGTTCCTGGTGGAAGGCAAGCAAGCCGGCATTTTCGAAGCGCGCCACATTCCGGATGAACAGCTCGATCCGCTGCTCGGTATCGGCTGCCCGAACATCGTCTACCCGTACCTGCGTGCCAATATCGCCGACATCATTACGCGCGCCGGATTCCCGCCGGTCCACCTGGCAGAAATCAATTTCGAACTGTTCTACCAGCAGCGCCTGCAGGCAGTGGCGGAACAGCAGCAACCGCAAGTCGGATCCGGCATCGTGATGCCCGACGGTTCGTCCGCAAAGCAATAAACAGCAGCAATTGAGTGCGCGGGGGGCGACCGCGGGTTGGCGCCGTCCGGCATGACATTTCAGTAGGCCGTAGTAGACCGTAGAAGGGGGCGCCATGAGATTAACAGCTCGCTCATTTGCCCGGGCATGCGCAATCTGCGCCATGGCAATGGCTGCTACCGCAGCCCATGCGCTCGAGTTCAAATCCGTGGGCGCAAGCCCCGCCGTGCTGTACGACGCGCCGTCTGCCAAAGGGCGCAAGGTTTTCATCGCACCGCCCGGCATGCCGGTCGAAGTGGTGCTGACCTATGGCGAATGGTCCAAAGTGCGGGACGCCACCGGCGACCTGTCGTGGATCGAATCGAAATCGCTGACGCCGAAACGCAATGTCGTTGTGCTCGCCAATAGCGCCAGGGTCCGCGCCTCACCCGAGGAATCGGCGCCGGTAGTTTTTACCGCAGACAAGAACGTGTTGCTGGAAATTGTCGATGGCGGCGGTTCGGGCTGGCTCAGGGTAAAACATCGCGACGGCCAGGGCGGCTTTGTCAAATCGACTGAGGTTTGGGGCGAATAGCGGCGCCCGTCAACCGGGTTTCTTTCTTCAACCTTGCCGCCAGGGGCGCCATGCAAAGCAGTTCCGCTAACAGTAGTTGTTCTCAACCGATGAATATCACGATACTCGGCGCCGGCGCCTGGGGCACAGCGCTCGCGATTGCGTTGGCGGACAGAAACAGCGTGGTGCTGTGGGGGCGCGATGAAGGCGCAATGCGCGAAATCGCCTCACGGCGCGAGAACCGCGCGTATCTGCCCGGCTTCACGTTGCCGGAAAAACTCACCGTCAGTTCCGACTTCGACGCCGCAATAGCCCATACCGCAAACAACGGACTGCTGATCGTCGCCACCTCGGTCGCCGGCTTGCGTCCGTTGGCGCAGCGGCTGAAGCCTTATCCGATCCCCAACATTGTCTGGTTATGCAAGGGTTTTGAAGAGAAGACGCAGTTATTGCCGCATCAGGTGGTGCGCGAAGTGCTGGGGGATGAGGTCGCTAGCGGCGCATTGTCCGGCCCCTCATTTGCGCAGGAAGTCGCGCGGCGCTCGCCCTGCGCGCTGACCATCGCATCTGATACACCCGCATTGCGTGATTGCGTCGTCAATGCGGTGCACGGCCAGAACATTCGTGTGTATTCCACCGATGACCTGATCGGCGTGGAGGTCGGCGGCGCGGTCAAGAATATACTTGCGATCGCCACCGGCGTGGTCGACGGCATGGGACTGGGACTCAATGCACGCGCGGCGCTGATCACGCGCGGCCTTGCGGAAATCACCCGCCTCGGCGTCGCCTTGGGAGGGCGGGTCGAAACCTTCATGGGCCTGACCGGTGTCGGCGACCTGATTCTTACCTGCACCGGTGACCTGTCGCGCAACCGCAAGGTCGGACTCGGCCTGGCGCAGGGCAAACAACTCGATACCATCGTGACCGAACTTGGCCATGTGGCGGAAGGCGTGCGTTGCGCGCAGGCGGTCCGCACGCTGGCGCTTGCCCGCGGTGTCGACATGCCGATCACGAATGCAGTGGCGGGCGTGCTGTTTGACGGCATCTCCCCGCAGGACATGGTGCAGCAATTGCTGTCACGTGATCCAAGGGAAGAGTCGGCCTAGCACACGTTACGCCGGCCCCTCATTATTCAGACTAGCACTTGATCGCCTACCTATGCCATTAGACAACCCCCGCCAGTTCCTGCTTGATATCTATGCCAGCGCCGTCGCCGCCGTCAGCGCTGAAAAATCCCTGCCGGCATATCTGCCGCAACCTTCGCCACATGGGCGCACGCTGGTTATAGGCGCCGGCAAAGGCGCGGCAGCCATGGCCAAGGTGGTGGAAGATCACTGGCAGGGCGACATATCAGGGCTGGTGGTGACGCGTTACGGCCACGGCGCCGACTGCAAGCGCATCGAAGTGGTGGAAGCGGCGCATCCCGTGCCGGATGAAGCCGGGCGCCGCGCGGCGAGCCGGATGCTGCAAATGGTGCAGGGGCTATCGGAGAATGATCTGGTGCTGTGCCTGATCTCCGGCGGAGGCTCGTCGCTGCTTGCCTTGCCGGCGGAAGGCATCACACTGGAACAGAAACAGGCGGTCAACAAGGCGCTGCTGAAGAGTGGCGCCGCGATCGGTGAGATGAATTGCGTGCGCAAGCATCTGTCGGCAATCAAGGGCGGCCGGCTTGCGCTCGCCTGTGCCCCGGCACGCGTGGCGACGTTGCTGATTTCGGATGTGCCGGGTGACGATCCTGGCATCATCGCGAGCGGTCCGACGCTGCCGGACGCGACCACGTGCGCCGACGCACTGGCTATCCTGCGCAAATACGGCATCGAGGTGACGGAAAATGTCGTGCGGCACCTGGAAACCGGTGCGGGCGAAACACCGAAGCCGGACGACGCGCGTTTCAAGGCCAACACCCACCAGGTGATCGCCAATGCGCAGGACGCACTGGAAGCGGCGGCGCAGACGGCGCGCACCGCCGGCATTACGCCCTACATACTTTCCGACGACCTCGAAGGCGAGGCGCGCGATGTCGGCCAGGTGCATGCCGCAATCGCCAAGCAAGTTGCGCGGCGCGGTCAGCCGTTCACCAAGCCATGTGTATTGATCTCCGGCGGTGAAACGACGGTGACGGTACGAGGCAAAGGACGCGGCGGCCGCAATGCGGAATTTTTGCTGAGCCTGGCCGTCGCGCTCGATGGGATTGAGGGGGTTCATGCGATTGCAGCCGATACCGATGGCATCGATGGCTCCGAAGATAATTCCGGCGCGTTATACGGACCGGATTCGATTGCGCGCGCGACGGAGCTCGGCCTGCGGCCACGCGCGATGCTCGATAATAATGACGGCTATGGTTTTTTCAGTGCGTTGGGCGACCTGGTCGTGACCGGTCCGACCCGCACCAACGTCAATGATTTCAGGGCGGTGTTGATTCTGTAAGCCTGCCTCGATTGCAAACATCCAGCGGGTCGCGACTGAACTGACCCGCCGGATGTTTCAAAGCGGCCGGACCAAGCATGTAACTACATACCGAGTAATTCGCCGAGCTTGGCCGCAAGGCCGTTCGATTGATCGGGCAGCAGCACCACGGTCATCAGCATCGAAGAATGTTCTGCTGCATGAAGAGCGTAAGGGACGCTGCCCTCCAGGTAAACGAAATCGCCCGGCTTCAATACCTGGGTCTTTCCGTGTGCGCGCAGTTCGATGCGGCCCTCAAGGCATTGCATCGTCAATTCTCCCGCGACATGATGCTCGGGCACCGATTTCCCCGCCACCAGCACCAACCGCATGACTTCAAGCTGGTGGGCCTTCAGCAAGGCGACGGAGGGTGAGTCGGTGAGTTTCGCGCCGAGCGGAAGTACCGGAATGATTTCTCCTGAGGCGGCATGGTGTAGCGCCATGGACGTGCTCCTTGGTGTGGTCAACTCTTAACAAGACTATATCAGCGATGCATTTGTTCCGACGGCGCCTCCACATCCAAAGGGCTGCGCTGGGAATGCAACGTACTTGATAAACATCAACTTCCGCGCATTGCGGTTCTGGCATAGTCTCCCGGATTTTTTCGTTCATGCCCGGGTGGCACAGTGGGGACGCCGCACAATAAAAATATGTCGCGCGGCACTTTTTATGTTTTTCGCGGTCAACTATTGCGGGCCGACAAGGTGGCGCTCGCCACTAAATTATATAAGTCTCGCCTTGGCCTTATACTCTTCGTGTTATACACGTTCACTAAATTTCATTCGAGCAATCCACTATGCGTACAGGTACTTCTATTTTTCATCGCCGGCTACGCCACGCAGTCCAGCGCGGCTTCACCCTGATCGAGATCATGGTGGTTGTTGTGATCATGGGCATCCTTGCGGCACTGGTCGTTCCAAAGTTGATGGGCCGTGCTGACGACGCACGCGTTACCGCAGCGAAACAGGATATTGCTTCCATCATGCAAGCACTGAAACTGTACAGGCTGGACAACCAGCGTTATCCGACCAGCGAGCAAGGACTGCAGGCGCTTATCCAGAAGCCGAGTTCCGGACCCGCGGCCAATGGCTGGAAAAACGGCGGCTATATCGAAAAACTGCCTAAAGATCCATGGGGCGGTCAATATCAGTACCTGTCCCCCGGTGTCAAAGGGGAGGTCGACGTGTTTTCATTCGGCGCCGACAGTCAGGCGGGTGGCGCCGGCAATGACGCAGATATCGGTTCGTGGGATCTTTAAATCGACTCGCGCTGACGAAATTTAAACGCGCGCGGCCTGGTTCGCCGCCGCGCGGATTTACCCTGCTTGAGTTACTGGTGGTGCTGGTGATCGTGGGCCTCACCCTGGGCTTTGTGTCGGTGAACATGATGCAGAGCGACGAGCAGGCGTTGCAGAATGAAGCGCAGCGGGTTGCTTTGCTGATGCAACTGGCGCGCGACGAAGCGATCGTGCGAAACCGGCCGATCGCATTTGAAGCCGACAGCGAACGCTACCGTTTCCTGATCCGGGAAGAAAGCGTGTGGAAAACACTGGCGCAGGAAGATTTGCTGCGCGAAAGGGAGTTCAAACGCACGCCCGTCGCACTATCGATTACGCCGTCGAGTGCAGGTGAATCCAATCCGCTGCGTATCGTGTTTGGCCGCGAGCCGGTCGACAAGCCGTTCTTGCTGACCCTCTCCGTGGGAAGCGCGAGTGTCGCCATACGAGCCGACGGCATCGGTCACTTTGTAGTGGAGTGAAATGAATTACCTCCGCCACATGTCGAAGCGAAGCCCGCGCCGCGCCGCAGGGTTTACCCTGCTTGAGGTGCTGGTGGCGCTCGTCATCGTCGGTACCGCACTGGGTGCAAGCCTGCGCGCTATCGGCAGCCTGACGCAAAACAGCAGCGCTCTGCGCGGGTCGATGATGGCGACCTGGTCAGCCGAGAACCGGCTGGCGCAGATCCGGCTTGCGCGTGAATTCCCCCCTTTCGGTAAACGTTCGTTCGATTGCCCTCAGGGCGAGTTGCGGCTAGTGTGCGAAGAGGACGTCCATGCCACCCCGAATCCATTTTTCCGTCGTGTCGAAGTCAGCGTATTCGATGCGGAGAATCCGGGGCGCCGCATTATCAAGCTGGCGCAAGTGGTGTCGGGCGGCTGACCGGCGATGCGGATGATGAATAAAAAGCGCGGATTCACCCTGGTTGAATTGCTCATTGCCATCAGTGTGCTGGCAATGGTGGCTGTGCTCGGCTGGCGCGGACTCGACAGCATCGTACGTGCGCGGGTGGCATTGAATGCCGACCTCGAGCAGACGCGGGGCTTGCAGCTGGCTTTTGCACAGATGCAGAGCGACGCTTCGCATATCGAAGACCCCGCCAGCATTGGACAGCGGCCTGTACTGGACGCACGGAACGGGAGCCTGACACTGGTGCGTAACGTGTTTGCCGACAATCAGCCTTCCCGGGTGCAGGTGGTCGCTTACCGTGTGCGCGATGGCGTGCTGACCCGGCGCGAGTCGATTGCCACCCGCGACCTGACGGAACTGGATACTTCGTGGTCAGCCATGATGGGTGACACCGATGCGTCGCAACGCGTGGCGCTGCAATCCGGCGTGAACCGGATGGCGATACGCACCTGGGGCAGTGACGGCCTGGGCTGGCGTACCGGTAGCGATACTGCGCCCGGAGCGGCCGGCAATGAATCGAATCCTGGCGCCCCGGCGCCACAGCAATCTGCTGTGACGGGAGTGGAGGTTGCGTTGCAGGTGCAAGACAGACCAACGGACCTGGTGAAGGTTTTCCTGCTGGGGGCTGTATGACACACAGGAATATGCGTCGCAAGCTTACGCGCCAGCGCGGCGTGGCGGTGATTACCGCGCTGTTGCTGACTACGCTGGCAATTACGATCGTCGCCAGCCTGTTCTGGCAGCAGCAGGTGCAGGTCCGCTCGATTGAAAACCAGCGCCTGCAATTGCAGAAACAATGGATACTGCGTGGCGCACTCGACTGGACGCGCCTGATCCTGCGGGAAGATGCAAGATATTCGCAGCTCGACCATCTGGGCGAGCCGTGGGCAGTGTCATTGGCGGAAACAAGACTGGACCAGTACGTGGAAAATGCGCGATCAGAGAACGATGTCCCCGATGCCGCCATTTCCGGCAGCATCGTCGACGCGCAATCGCGTTTCAACCTGAAAAACCTCAGTGCCAACGGGACTGTCGATCCGGGAGAAGTCGCTGCGTTCGCGCGTCTGCTGACCAACGTCCAGCTTAATCCCGCGCTGGCGCAGGCGGCTGCGAATACGATCGCCGCTACGCAAGTGAAACCGGTTCAGCCCTCGAGCACTCCGCGCAGCAGTGCGGCCACCGCCGCTGTTACCACCGAAGGATCGAATCAGACGGCGCTCGATTTCGCCTATGTGGACGACCTGCTCGCCGTGCCGGGATTCACGCCGGATATGCTGGTGAAGCTGAAGGATTTCCTGGTGGTCCTGCCCGACCGGACTCCGGTCAACGTTAATACCGCGCCGGCTGAGGTTTTGGCCGCGAGAATTGATACACTGTCACTATCCGATGCGGCGGTGCTGGTGGCGGCCAGGGAAAAGGCGTGGTTCAAGGATTCCGGTGATTTGTCGCAAAGGCTGGGGAGGCCGCTGCCGCAAACGCAGCAGATCGCGTTCAAAACCAACTATTTCCTGGTGAACGGAAATGTCCGCCTGAACCGTGCGGCACTCGAGATGCAGGCATTGATCAAGCGGGGCGATCCGGGCGGCAACCCGACCACCCAGGTGGTATGGATCAGAGAACACTAAGAATACGAAAACGGGACAATCTTGAGCACACTGTATATCCGCCTTCCTTCGAAAGCCACCGCCGACAGCGTTGAATCCGGTACGCCTTTGTACTGCCAGTTTGCGCTGTCAACGGACCGCGGCGCGATTGAGCGCGAAGGTGTCGCCGCGCTATCCGATTTGTCGGACCTGGTGCGCCGGGCACACCGCGTCGTGCTGCTGTTGGCCGCCAGCGACGTCACCTTGCTACGCGTAAAAGTGCCGCCGATGTCTCCCGCCAGGCTAAGGGCGGCATTGCCGAACATGGTGGAAGACCAGTTGATGAGCGATCCCGCCGAGAACGTAGTGGTGGCCGGCGAGACGCACGACGACCTGCGCACCGTGGCTGTGGTGCACCGCGGCTGGCTCGAATTGCTGGTCCGGACCATGACCACTCTCGGAGCACGCAACCTGGTCGCCGTGCCGTCCCAGTTGTGCCTGCCCTGGCAGGCTGGCAGCGCCGTCGCCGCCGTGGCCGAATATGGCGTGGACGCCGACATCGCCGCCCGGTTGGGCGAGCAGGAGGGACTCGGCCTGCCGGTCACCGCCGATCAGCCGGAACTGTTGCCGGTTGAAGTGATCCAGGCGCTGACCGCGGTGGTGCCGCAGGCGCCGATCAACCTGTACGTGCCGCAAGCGCGCGTGCCCAATTACCAGGACGTGCTGCGCCTCGCGCCGGCAACCGAGGAGCGCGTTTCGGTGTACGCGGACAACTGGTCGCGCTGGATCGCCGGTGCGGACAAGAAACCGCTCGACCTGATGGCCGGCCTCGGCGCGAGCCACGGCCCGCAATTTAACTGGCGGCCGTGGCGTTGGCCAGTGGCGCTGGCCGCATCGCTGCTGCTGGTAAACGCCATCGGCCTGAATATCGACTGGCTGGGAATGAAGCGTGAAGCCGACGCCATGCGTGCCGGCATGATCCAGACTTACCGGTCGGCATTTCCGAAAGACCCGGTGATCGTCGATCCGGTCGCGCAACTGCGCCAGAAAATCGCCGCAGGACAGCGCGAGACGGGCGCGGTCGCGCCGGACGACTTCATCGCGCTGACCGCCGCCTTTGGCGAGGCGTGGGCAGCCGCCGGCCAGGGTCCGCAAGCGATTGCCGGGCTCGAGTATCGGGATCGGGGCCTGTCAGTCAAGCTCAAGCCCGGCACTGAAGTGCCGATGGACCAGATCCGGACCGCACTGAGCGCCCATAACCTGGCGCTTACGCAGCCGTCCGCCAATGTCTGGCAGATTCGGAGCGCCAAATGAAAACACGCGGAAACATGAACGGACTGAAGCAATCTGTGGCGACTTTCTGGGGCGAACGCAACCAGCGTGAACGCAACATGATTTCGGTGGCAATGATCGTGGTTCTGGTCGGCTTGTTCTATATGCTGTTGATCGATCCGGCCATGAGCGGTCGCGCCAGCCTGCAAAAGAACTTGCCGGTGCTGCGCCAGCAGGCGGCCGAGGTACAGGCGATGGCCAAAGAAGCCAGCGCACTCGCGGGTAAGTCCGCTGGGGGAGCGGCAGCCCCGGCCGCCATTACCCGGGAAAGCCTGGAAGCATCGCTTACACGCAAGGGGTTGAAGGCGCAAAGCGTGACCGTGACCGGCGAAATCGCCAAAGTGCAATTGGCCTCGGCGTCGTTCGCCGGCACCGTGGACTGGCTGGATGAAATGCAGCGCACCGCATACTTGTCGGTGGTTGACGCCAACATCGACGCCCAGCCGCAACCGGACACGGTAAATGCGACGATAACACTACGGCAGCAGCGTAGTGGACAGACGCAATGAGAGGCAATTAATGCGTCGTCTCGTGATATGGTTACTGGCCGGCGTCGCCAGCGTTGCATTGACCATGCTAGTGTTTTTGCCGGCGACGTGGATGGCGCCGGCGATTGAAGCCCAGACCGGCGGACGCCTGACGTTGGGCGATGCGCAGGGAACGCTGTGGCGCGGTTCCGCCTTCGTCGGCGGCGCGCCAAGCGGTGCGGATCCTGTGACGCCTTTGCTGCCGGGCCGTTTTTCCTGGCGCCTGTCGCCCATGGTTTTGCTGGGCCAGGTTGATGCGGAACTCGAGAATCCGGCCGCCATGTCGCAGCCGGTCAGGATAACCGGCAGCTGGTACCAGTGGCAGGTGAGTCCTTCTGAAATTGCGTTGCCGGCCGAGCGGCTGGCCGGATTGGGCGCACCACTGAATACGATACAACCGTCAGGCAGCATGCGCCTGACGTGGAGTCCGCTGCAATTGACCCGGGAAGGCCAGCAGGTCGCACTGACCGGATCGATGACCTTGCTGATGGACGACATTGCTTCACGTCTGTCACCCGTCAAGCCTTTGGGAGCTTACCAGCTGATAATGGATTGGCGCGGACAACAGGCGCAACTGGCTTTGAAGACCGTCAGGGGGCCCATGCTATTGGATGGCACGGGCAGCCTGACGAACGGCCGTCTGCAATTTTCAGGGAAGGCAGAGGCAGAAGAAGGGCAGGAAGAAAAGTTGGCAAATTTGTTGAATTTGCTAGGACAACGCCGTCAAGAAGGCGACAAGAACGTTATCGCGCTAGAGTTCAAATGAAAAAAATTCCAACAGCAAAAACATCGAAGAAGAACGCGGACTGGCGCCGCCGTATGGCAGCCGCAATGATGGTATGTGTGATCGCCGGTGGACAACCGGCGGTATACGCACAGGATCCATCAGCGAACCAGGCTACGCTGAACTTCGTCGGCGCCGACATCGAGTCGGTGATCAAGGCGATCGGTCATTACACCGGCAACACCTTCATCATCGATCCGCGCGTCAAAGGCACTATCAATCTGGTGTCCGAGAAGCCGGTCAACAAGCAGCAAGCCTTCAACCTGCTTGCGTCAGCGCTGCGCCTGCAAGGCTATGCGATGGTGCGAACGGACAACATCGTGAAGGTGGTGCCGGAAGCCGATGCCAAGATACAGGCCGCTCCGACAGCGCCCGGTGCGGTGCGCGGCGACCAGATCGCGACCCAGATATTCCGCCTGAACTACGAAACGGCCGCCAACATGGTGCCGGTCTTGCGTCCGCTGATTTCACCCAACAATACGATCAACGCCAACCCGGGCAATAACAGCATCGTCATCACCGACTATGCGGATAACCTGAGGCGGCTCGGCAGGATCATCTCCGCGCTCGATGCGCCGGCGACATCCGAGCTGGATGTGGTGCCGATCCGCCATGCGGTTGCGAGTGATATCGCGGTCATGGTGAACCGGCTGCTCGAGCCGTCCCAGGGCCCCGGGGCTCCCGGCGGCGAATCCGGACGGGTCGGCGTGCTGGCCGACAGTCGCACCAACGCTGTCATCGTCCGCGCGCCTTCGCTCGCACGCGGCAACCTGGCCAAGTCACTCATCGCCAAGCTCGATCAACCTACCGCGCAGCCCGGCAACGTTCACGTCGTCCACCTCAAGAATGCGGATGCGGTAAAGCTGGCGCAAACCCTGCGCGCCGTGGTGGCGTCGGAAACATCGATTCCGGGCGCCAGCCAACAGGCCGGCGGAGCACCGCAGCAACAGCAGCAATCCGCGTTCGGCGGACAGCAGCAGACTGGCGGGCAGCAGCAAGCGGGCCTTGGCGGCCAGGGTTCACAGCAGGGGCAACAAACGCCTGCGTCGTTGCCGACGGGAGGAGCGGCGGGATTCATCCAGGCCGATCCGTCGACCAATACCCTGATCATCACCGCCAGCGAAGCGGTTTACCGTAATTTGCGCGCAGTCATCGACTTGCTCGATGCGCGTCGCGCACAGGTTTATGTCGAATCGCTGATCGTCGAAGTCTCCGCAGACAAGGCGGCGGAGTTCGGCATCCAGTGGCTGGGGCTGTCGGGTGATGCCACCAGCAGCTACCGGGTTGGCGGCGGAACATCGTTTGCCAGCGGCGGCGACAATATCGTCAACCAGGCGATCAGCAGGGCAACCACCGGCAATCCGCTGCCACCGGGTCGCGGCCTGACACTGGGCATATTCCGCCAGATTGGCGGCGAGCTGGGCCTCGGCGCCCTGGCACGAGCGCTCGAGAGCGACGTCAATGCCAATATCCTGTCGGTTCCTAACCTGATCACGCTCGACAACGAGGAAGCAAGAATCATCGTCGGCCAGAACGTGCCGTTCATTACGGGCCAGTTCACCACCCAGGCTTCCGGTGGGGCGGCGGGTGTGAATCCGTTTCAGACTATCGAACGCCGCGACGTTGGCCTGGCGCTGCGCGTGCGTCCGCAGATTTCCGAAGGCGGCACCATCAAGCTGCAGATTTACCAGGAAACTTCCGCGGTGCAGGATACGTCCAACCCGGCAGGTATCATCACCAGCAAGCGTTCGATCGAATCCAACGTCCTGGTCGACGACGGACAGGTCATCGTGCTGGGCGGCCTGATCGAGGACCGCATGTCGGATAGCGCCGAGAAAGTGCCGGGACTGGGGGATATCCCGGTGGTCGGCAACTTGTTCAGGTACCAGACTCGCAAGCGCACGAAGACCAATCTGATGGTGTTCCTGCGGCCGACCGTGATCCGTACCGCTGAGCAAAGCGCCAACGTGCTGACCGACCGCTATGATTACATCCGGGGCATCCAGTCCGGCCAGCAGCCGATGCCGTCGTGGGCGCTGCCGAACGGCACGGTGCCCACGATCCCGCCGCTGATCGAAGGTCGTCCGCAAGGCTCGCCCATGCTGAATATCGCGCCACCTAAGCCGGCAAACGGGCTGCCTCCCGGCGATGTGCAGCAGATTCCGCCGGCCTCGGTGCCTGCGCCGACGGCGCCTCCACCACCCACACAGAATCCGAGATAGCCATGAGTACCGTACTGCCTGAAGCCAGACTGTTGCCTTATGCATTCGCGCGCGACCACGCGGTTCTGGCGCGGCGCAGCGAATCGGCCAATGCTGTCGAGGTATGGGTTTCCGAGGCGACCGCGTCCAGCGCCATCGCCGAGGTGAGCCGCCGTTTCGGGCGCGTCAAACTGAAGTCGATTCCGCGCGATGAACTCGAAGCGGCGATTGCCAGCGCCTATGCCGGTTCCGGCGGGGACGCAGCGCAGGTGGTCGAGGATGTCGAATCCGACCTCGACCTGGCCAAGCTGATGATGGACATGCCGGCGATCGAAGACTTGCTGGAATCGGCCGACGATGCGCCGGTGATCCGCATGATCAATGCACTTCTGACACAGGCGCTACGCGAAGAAGCGTCGGATATCCATATCGAACCGTTCGAGCAGATCTCCGTGGTGCGTTTTCGCATCGACGGCAATTTGCGCGATATCGTACGGCCCAAGAAAGCGATCCACGCTTCGCTGATTTCGCGTATCAAGATCATGGCGCAGCTCGACATCGCCGAAAAGCGCCTGCCGCAGGATGGCCGTATCACGCTACGGGTCGGCGGCAAGGGCGTTGACGTGCGTGTCTCCACTTTGCCCACCGGCCATGGCGAGCGCGCGGTGCTGCGTTTGCTCGACAAGGAAGCGGGCCGACTTGACCTGCAGCACCTGGGCATGAGTCCGCACGTACTGCCGAATTTCGACAAGCTGATTGCCCAGCCGCACGGCATTGTGCTGGTCACCGGACCTACCGGCTCCGGCAAGACCACCACCCTGTATGCGGCATTGTCGCGGCTGAACGCGCCCACCAGCAACATCCTGACGGTGGAAGACCCGATCGAATATGAGCTGGCCGGCGTCGGACAGACGCAAGTCAACGCGCGTATCGACATGACCTTCGCCAAGGCCCTGCGCGCGATTTTGCGACAGGATCCCGACATCATCATGATCGGCGAGATCCGCGACCTGGAGACTGCGCAGATTGCGGTGCAGGCATCGCTCACCGGCCACCTGGTGCTGGCGACCCTGCACACCAATGATTCAGCGGCCGCAGTCACGCGACTGCTCGACATGGGCATCGAGCCATTCCTGCTGTCTTCGTCGCTGCTCGGCGTAGTGGCGCAACGGCTGGTGCGCAAACTGTGCGATGAATGCAAAACCTACGATGGCCATGAATGGCACGCGGTCGGCTGCGAACGGTGCGGCCATACCGGCTACCATGGCCGGGTCGGCATCTATGAGTTGCTCGAGACCACCGACGAGATCCGCGCCCAGATCCACGACCGCGCGTCGGAAGCCGACATACGTACCGCAGCCCAGCGCGACGGCATGCGTACCATGCGGGAAGATGGCGAGCGCTGGATCGCCGAAGGCCTCACCACCAAGGCGGAATTGCTGCGTGTGGCCAAGGAATAGGGAATCGTCATGCCGGCATTTCGTTATGAAGCTGTCGACGCCGTCGGCAACACAAAGAAGGGCGTAGTCAACGCCGACAGTGCGCGGGCGGCGCGCTCCGACCTGCGTTCGCAAGGGATGGCGCCGATCGCGGTCGATGCAATTACCGCGCAGGTCGACGAACTCGGCCAGACGCGCAGGCGTGCGTTCGGCGACCGCCTGTCAACCAATGAACTCGCCCTGTTCACCCGTCAGCTCGCCAGCCTGCTGGAAGCAAGCCTGCCATTGGAGCAGGCATTCTCCGCACTGCTGGAGCAAGCCGAGCGTCCGTATGTGCGCGACCTGGTGGCGTCGATTCGTTCCGAGGTGATGGGCGGCTCGTCCTTGTCCGATGCGTTGTCTCGCCATCCGCGGGATTTCGCTGACATTTACCGCGCGCTGGTCGCGTCTGGCGAGCAGATCGGCCAACTGTCGCGCGTGCTGTCGCGCCTGGCAGACTATATCGAGCGGCGCAACGCTTTGGTGGCGAAGGTGCGGCTCGCCTTTACCTATCCGGCGATCGTGACAGTGGTGGCATTTGCCATCGTGATCTTCCTGCTGGCCTATGTCGTGCCGCAAATCGTGTCGGTGTTTGCCAATACCAAGCAGAAGTTGCCGCTGCTGACAGTCATCATGCTGGGGATTTCCGATTTCGTGCGCAGTTACGGCTGGATCGTGGCGTTGGTCGGCACCGGCGTGTTCCTCGCCTGGCGCCGGGCGTTGAAGAATCCCGACATCAAGTATCGCTTCCACAGCTGGCTGCTGACCGCGCCGCTATACGGCAAATTCGAACGCAGCCTGAATACCGCCCGTTTTGCCAGTACGTTGGCGATTACCACCGGCTCCGGCGTGCCGATTTTGCGCGCATTGCAGACCAGCCGCGACACCTTGTCCAACGTGGCCATGCGCGAACAGGTGGAAGACGCGACCGCCAGCGTGCGCGAAGGGGTCGGCCTCGCACGCGCGTTGTCGGCACACAAGCACTTCCCGCCGATGCTGATCCACATGATCCGCGCCGGCGAGGTTACCGGCGAATTGCCGGCCATGCTTGAGCGGGCATCCAATGCCCAGGAACAAGATCTCGAACGCCGCGCGATGACGATAGCCGGATTGCTGGAACCGGCGCTGATCCTGGCGATGGGCGTGGTGGTACTGCTGATTGTGTTGGCCGTATTGATGCCGATCATCGAGATCAACCAATTGGTGCGTTAGGCTATAAAAATAAAAGGATTGTTCCGAATGAAGCGCTTGCCCCTGCTCGTGAGTTTCGTGTTGTTCATCGTGCTGTGCGCCTCGATTGCGTACTGGGCGATGCAATTGTTCAAGCCGCCGGTTCGACCGGTGGCGGCGCCTCCGCGCGCAGCCAAACAGGAGGTCCGGCCGGAAGCCGCGGCCGCACTGCTGGGTGGCGGACGTTCCAAAGTTGCGGTAGCCAGCAATTACCAGTTGCGGGGTGTAGTGATGTCCGGCAACAGCCGGGAAAGCGTCGCGATACTCAGCGCGGACGGCAAGCCGGCGCAGGCAGTCCGCATGGCAATGGAAGTGATGCCGGGGGTGACGATCAAGGAAGTGCATCGTGACTATGTGCTGCTGTCGGAGGGCGGTGTGACCAA
>JBBWZW010000086.1:0-25270 GCA_039649305.1 Burkholderiales bacterium | reverse complement strand
GGAATCGCATGGTCCGGGTTCTGTGGAATACGCACGCATTTTCCGGTCGTGTCATAGGTCCAGCCGTGGTACCCGCAGACGATGTTTCCCCTTTCGACGAATCCCTTCGAAAGCTGCGCTGTGCGATGGCAGCAGCGATCTTGCACGGCAGCCGGCTTACCTTCAGCGTCAAGCCAGAGCACAATTTTTTCGCCGAGCAGCGTGAACGGTTGCGGGCCGTCTTTCAGGCGCTCAAGTGGAATGACGGCATACCAAAAACGGCGCAATATCTTTTGGCGGGTAACCAGCATGTGTGTCGCTCCTTTGATTTAGTTGTTGTCACCGGGCGCGCGGGCTCATAGCAGGGGCCGGTTACATGTTGTGTCGCTAATCAGCAAGGTCCATGCCATGCAAAATCATTCAAGCAAGACTTTCGCGCGTTGATCCAGGCGGCTGCGGCGCCAGATTAGTGCAATGAATGCGCGATGCCTGTGCGCCGGCGCATGTAGAAATGAAAACGCCGGCCCGCGGGCCGGCGCTCTGTATCAAACGGCGCGGATGCGCTTACTGCGGAATGAACCGCGTGTCGACGGCCGTCATCGGATTGATCTTGGTCGGGGCGAAGCCTTTTGCCCTCGACACCCAGTCCCACGATGTCTTGACGCGATCCTGCGTCAGCGCGAACAATCCTTCCTTTTGTGTGATCTCGTTGAAGTAGTACGGAAGCGAGCCGTCGACCTGCACCTTCAGCACCGCGAGATCCGCCTGTGGCACTAAAGCCTTGATCGCATCGATGCCCAACTGCGGATTCTCATTGACTGCCTGCAGGCTCTTCTTCATCACCTTGAGAAACCGCTTGATCACGTCGGGGCGCTCGGCAATCATCTTGTTGCTGGCGACGATAGTCTGCGAATAGCCTTCGTAGCCAGCGCTGGACCACAGGATCAGTTTCGGCGTTTTACCGACCGTGGTCAGCGCGGGATATACCATTGGAGCGGTGGTGGCCCAGGTGAACATCGCGTCGACCTGGCCGGTCGCCAGCAATCCGGGAATCGTGCCGGGTTCGGCCTTGATCAGCGTGACGCTGTTCGGGTCGATTCCCAGTTGTTTCAACAGGACCGGCCAGACGATCAGCGACGACGTGAACGGCGGCGTTGCCACTTTCTTTCCGACCAGGTCTCTCATGCTGTTGATCCCGCTGCCGGCGGCGGTCAGCAGTGCATCGGGTGGACGGTTGAATACCGACGCCACGGCTTTGGCCGGCATGGGGCCTTCGGCATGGGCAGCCAGGAACACGTCGAAGGTCGCTTCACCCATATCGGCCACGCCGGTGGCGACCTTGGTCATGGTGTCGGCGGCCCCGCGCCCGGAAATGATCGTCACGTCCAGGCCTTCGGCTGCAAACAATCCCTTATGGACGCCATGGTAAACATTGGCATTTGCACCCTGCGGCAAAAAGCCCAGCTGATAGATCACTTTATCGGCTGCGACCGCATGGCTCGCGATCAGCCACGCCAGCGTGGCAATCAAACCTGATAGTGCTCGTGACATCCTTGGTTCTCCCATTGTCATTGCATTGACTTCAATTTCGACAATGCTCCGGATGAGCATGGCCCGTTCAACGCGGTGATAACCAGAAGAGCAAGGTTCATACCAGTGCACGGTCATTCAAAGATCGCTCCACGTTACGGTGAGCCGCTTGAAGCGTTCGTGATGGAGCATCGATGCACTACAAAATCTCTGCGGCCGCATGCGCGCACCAGATGGGCGCGCTTTACGGCATGGCCGCGCACGGCATTCGGACGAACGGTGATGCCCGCATGGCGCGTACGTGGGCATAGGGAGAACGGCAAATCCATCATGCATGCCGCGACGTGCATCCGACGCTTGGCACAAAGCTTGCTCAACCACTATCGTCAACACAACCGGGTAAACCACGTGGTCATTACAGGGCTTCTGCATGTTGCGATTAAAACTCCCGACCTTGCCGCAACGGTCGCGTTCTATACCAGGGTGCTCGGATTGCGCGAGACCGCGCGGCCGGACTTCGGTTATCCGGGTTCGTGGCTCGCAGTGCCGACGCCGGTCGGTACCGCCGTTATCCATATCTACGCGGGTGGTCCTGCGCTTGGGCCGGAAGGAAAGGTCGAGACCGGCACCGCCGCGATCGACCATGTTTCGATCACCGCGGTCGGGTGGGACGCTGCGCGCGCACGCTTTGAACAGTTCGGCCTGCCGTGGCGCGAATTCCTGATTCCGAACACCACCTATTGGCAGCTGTTTGTCTACGACCCCAGCGGCGTGCAACTCGAACTCACCTTTGATGGCGAGGCCGAGGGAATTCCCCAACCTGTGATTCCCGAGTCGCGGCGCTATCGGCCCGGCGAGTCATTCTTCGATCGCAGTCTCTACCTGAACTTTGCCGAAAGGGCGAACAAATGCTCAAGCTGAAATCCGTCGTTGCATGTCTGCTCGCGTCTGGCTTTACCGCTTCCGTCATGGCGGCTGACATCGTGAAGGTAGGAGTTTTCACCGTCAGTTCATCGTTGCCGTACTTCGTCGCGCTGGAGCGAGGCTATTTCAAGGAAGTCGATATCGAAACACAAATGACGCCATTCGCGGCGTCGTCGCTGACGCTGCAGGCAATGGTGTCGGAGCAGATTGAGGCCGCATCGAACCTCGTCGCGCTTGAGGCCGCCAATATCAATGCGCGCCGGCCGGGGACTACTTTCTATTTGTCCGTCAATGGCCAGAGCCAGCAGTACAAGATGGAACAGTTCATCGTACCGAAGGGCTCGACCGCCAAAACCATCAAGGACCTGAAAGGCGGCAGGTTGTTTTCCGCGCCCGGGCCGGGTAATGTCGGCGCCGCGAAGGCGGTGTTGAAGGCCAATGGCCTGGTAGAAGGGCGCGACTACACGATGCAGGAGCAGCAGATGGGCGTGCACGTCGGTGCGCTCCAGTCCGGCAACTTCGACGGCGGCTATACGCTCGAGCCGATGGCAACGATTGCGCAAAAGCAGGGTGTGGGACAACTGCTGGAAGCCGGGGTCATCTCCACCTATCTGATCGGGCGCAAGGATGCGCTTGCATATGCGTCCGGCGGTGTGGTCAGCGGAAAATTCCTCGCTGAGCGGCCGGCGGTGGCCGCGCGCTATGCGGCAGCCTGGGCCAAGGCGGTCAGGGACATCAACAATGACCCGAAGGTGCGGGTGTATCTCGTGAAGCACCTGAATACGTCCGGCGAAATCGCCCCGACGGTGCCGCTGCCAAAGTTTACGATGATCAAGGACTTGCGGCCGGTTGATTACGTAGATTTTCAGAAGTTCATTGATGTCGCGGTAGAAAACGGCATCATCAAGGACAAGATCGACGTAAAGACGATCGTCAAGGCGTTCTGACCGCCAGACCCGTTGCGATACCCCCCGTAAACCCAGGTAACCCTTTCTGCGACCGGACCGACCATGACGATCAGTTTGCCTGATTTGTTGCGTGAAAAACTTGCGGCGGCTGCGCCGCTTTATGGAGCGTTGGCGATCGTCGCGCTGTGGTGGCTGCTATGGGCAATGAAGTTCGCCGACCCCTTGTTGTTACCGCCGCCGCAGGCCGCCTTTGGCGCACTGTGGGCCGGCTTCGCCGACGGCACGCTCACTGAGGACTTCCTGCGCACCACATGGCGCACGCTGCTGTCGTTCGCCATCGCCACCATGATTGCAGTTCCCGTCGGAATCTTGTTTGGTTCGTCCAAGCGGCTCTACAGCTCCATCGAATTTGTCGTCGATTTTTTTCGTTCGACGCCGGCGTCCGCGATGTTCCCGTTATTCCTGGTGCTGTTCGGCGTCGGCGAAGAAACCAAGATCGCGGTGGCGGCCTTCGGCGCCAGTCTGGTGATTCTGTTTAATGTCGCATACGGCGTGATGAACACCCGCAAGACCAGGCAGGCGGCAGTGCGGGTCATGGGTGCGTCGAAGCTGCGCGTGATGATCGATGTGACCTTGCTGGAATCGCTGCCGCAAACGTTTGTCGGCATGCGCTCCGGCGTATCGATCGCATTGGTTATCGTCATCGTTGCCGAAATGTTTATCGGGTCGACAGACGGACTCGGACAACGCGTGATCAAGGCGCAAGCTTTGTTTGAAATTCCCGAAATGTATGCCGCCATTTTCGCTGCCGGCGCGCTCGGCTATGGCATGAATCTGTTGTTTTTGGTTATTGAACGCCTGTTTGTACATTGGGGAGGGAAGTAATGAAGTCTCAACTGCGGATTGCTGTCGCCGGAGCCGGCGTTGCAGGAAGTTTGGTGGCGTATGGTCTCGCCGGGCGTGACGACGTCGAATTGGTCTGCTTCGAACGCGTGGACAACGCCGCCCACGCGGATGCGGGCACCGGCTTGAACATCGGTCCAAACGCGATGAAATCGCTGGCAAGCCTCGACGCCGACCTGGCGGGCGAGTTGTATGAGCGCAGCTATGCGTGGCGGTCCTGGAAGATCTCGCTGGTGGATGGCACGGTGCTGTTCGACCTCGACCTGAATGAGGTCGCCGACAATCCCGGCATTCGGATACGCTGGGCTGAGCTGTATCAATTTTTACGCAGCAAGGTTGACCAGTCGATCATTTACGGGGCGGAAGTGCTGGGCACTCGATACCAAAGTAACGGCAAGCTGGAGCTCGATGTGCTGACTGCGGGCGGCCACGAGCGGCACGGCGGGTTCGATCTGGTGGTGGCCTGTGACGGTCGTTACTCGGTGCTGCGCGAACAACTGGCCGGACTGCCGCCGGTAAAACACCTCGGCGTCGCAATGTCGCGCACGCTGGTGCCGGATACTTCGGGCGGCATCCTTGATGATTACGAACAGTGGTTCAACGGTCCGAACCGGTTGCTGGCATTCAAGGTGCCGGAAGGGCAGGTCTACATCTCCGCGACCTTCCCGCTGGAAGCAGGTCAGCCGATTCCGGAATCGATGAAGCACGCCGCCAACCTGCGCGCCCTTTACACGCCCGCAGAGGGCAAGCTGGACGCGAAGACGCAGTTTCTCGTCGATTCCTTGTGCGCCAATACGGATGAGTGCCACTGGGCGCGCGTGCAGGAAGCACCGACCCTGTTCCACGATCCGCGCGGACATGCACTGTTCCTGGGCGATGCGGCTCACCCGATGGCGCCCACGCTGGGCCAGGGTGCGACCCAGACCTTCGAGGATGCGGTGGCGGCGGTCGACGAAATACGCCGTGCGCTCGATTCCGGCACTGTGAACGCTGCGGAAATCACCGCGGCTGTCGCGCGACGCCGTGCCGAGCGTGTCGATTTCGTCAAGCTATTTTCGTGGGATGCGAGCGATACGATGCTGCCGGGCAGCGACACCGACGGGGCCACGCGTGCCAAGCTCGAGCCGGAATTCCTGGCGCAGCTTGCGCGCACCTACCGCGACTGCGCACTGGCTAGTCCGGTCAATGAAAGCGTGCCCTCATGAGCGCCTATGCGCGTCTTGCCAACCCGTTGCCATTGCCGCCGGCGGTGCCCTTCAGGCCGGGGCTTCCGGGTACGCATATCACCGTGCGCGGACTATCGAAATCCTTCGCTGGTGTCCCGTTGTACCAGGATTTTGACCTCGATCTGCCGAAGGGCAAGATCGTTTCGATTTTCGGGCCCAACGGCTGTGGCAAGTCTACGTTGATCAACATGATCGCCGGCCTGATCCAGCCCGATGCCGGAGAGGCGCTGTTCGACGGCAAAACGCTGCGCGAAACGGTGATCGGTTATGTGTTCCAGAATTACCGGGACGCGATGCTGCCGTGGAAGCGGGCTATCGACAACATCCGTTATCCATTGCGGCTTGCTGGTAAAAGCGTTGGCGAAACCAATGCGCGGGTCGATGAACTGGTCGAATCGTTCGATATCCGGTTCGACCTGAACCGTTATCCGTATGAGCTGTCCGGCGGCCAGCAGCAGTTGATATCCATCATGCGCGCGTTGGCGCCGCATCCGGAAGTGCTGTTCCTGGACGAGCCGTTCTCCGCGCTGGACTATGAGATGACGTTGTTCATGCGGGAAAAGCTGCAGGAAATCTTCGCGGCAACCGGGCTAACGATGGTCCTGGTTTCGCACGACCTGGAGGAAGCGGTCTATCTCGCCGACGAAGTTCTGTTGCTGACCAAGCGCCCGACCCGCATTGCCGAAGTGGTACATGTCAAGGCGCCGCGTCCGCGCAATGACGCCACGCTCGCCAGCGATGATTTTGTGCGCACCAAGGCGCACTGCCTTGACGTATTCCAGCGAGAAGTTCGGCGCTGACCGATGTCGGCGGTAAGGGCCCGCGCCCGTAAGGCATTACAAGCGCGCCGCGCCATGCTGCGCAAACACGAACGTTATCAATATTCGCCCATTGCCGCGCGGCCGGACTGGAACTGGCCGGACGGCAAGCGGCTCGCATTCTACTGCGCCATCAAGGGCTGTCAGACACCTTCGGCCAGCGGTCCGGCAAAGCGATAAGTGACCCCGAACCGCTGATCCAGTTCGACCGGATAGTGGTCGACCTGATTGGTGTCGTACAGCTCAAGATTGAAGAAGCTGACACTGGTAGTCGTGTAAGGGCCGATATGCCAGGTCGAGCGGTGCAGCTTGATCGCGACATCGCCGGGAATGCGGAAAGCGGCGATGTGCTTCGGTTCCGGTTCCGCCTTCGGATCGTCCGGATCATTCGGTGGGGCGACCGCGATCAGCCACGGTTTGCCGCCTACCGAGGCGAGGCATTGCGTCACTTTAAGATGGCGGGTGATCAGCTTGAACGCGAGCTCTTTCGGCGGCAAGGTCATGATATAGAAGCGCGGCTTACCCTGGTGCAGGTCGAGCTGTGCATCGTTGTCGCTGAAATGCCCGCCATGCGTGGCCGGCGCAATGATCTGCCCGAAGCGGGCGAATGCTTCTTCTTCCAATGCCTGGACCTGCAGGTCGACGATGTCGGTCCCGGTGGTTGCGATGCTGGTGGATTTCATTGATATCTCCTGTCTGGTTATGTAGGCACGGCGCTGTTAAGGCATAGCAAAAAACAAGCCAAAGGAACGTTGAACTGTTGATCGCACATCGCCATGGGTGCCCGCTGATGCGAGCCGGCGTGGTGCATCCGGCGTACAGCATGGCTGATTGCGGTGCGCGTTCAGGCGTTGGACACGCACCGCTTCTTCCATTCTTCTGCAACGCGATGTGCCTCCGCGCGTATCATTCCATTCCCTTTCGCTGTGATCAGCCCTCAGGTCGCATGGCCGCCGGCAGGAAGTCGGCATGCGCCTTTGGCGGCTCGTACCCTTCCGGAACACCCTGCAGGTCGATCAGTTCATGGTCGGCATACTTCATCAGGCTGTCGTAATGCGCCTCGGCGTCCTCGACGAACAGCGATTTTGTAAGGCCGCTGACAACACGGCGCACCCCATATTTGATGCCGCCGATATTGCCTCCACCCAGGCCTGTGCTTGGAAGCGCGGCAAACGTGAAGTCGTAAATCTGATGCAGATAAGGCGCGGTGCCGGGGAGTCGTTCCCTGAACTGGCAGTCCGGTCCGAGGTACGGAAATTTCGCCAATGCCGCGTTTTGTTCACCTTCAGGCGGTTCATAGCGGTCGCGCCACGTGGCAATCAATGGGGCCAGCGCTGTAATCTCAGCCCGCTTGCTCAGATCAATCGCGAAACCGGTACCGACGATCACGAAGTCGAACGAAAACCCGCCCTGCGGCGTGTCGACGGAAATCGCATCTTCGCGCATGCCGACCGCCGTCCACGGGCACCCGGTATGCAGCGCAAAGCCGGAATGACGCCGGCAGCGCCATACGGTTTCCTGGGGCGGCGGCTGGTTCAATTCAAAGATCCGGCGCGCCATGCGCCAGCGTGTCGCTTCATCGAGCTCCGCAAATTGCGCAAGAAAGCCGACGTTTTCCATCCAGCGGTATGGGTTGATTCGCGGCAGGTCCTCGCGGCGCGCGCACAAGTCCACCGAGAGCGCGCCATGTTCCAGCGCCGTTGCCGCATTGTCGAATGCCGACGCGCCGGCGCCAAGGACGCCGACCCGCTTTCCGCGCAACCGCGCAAAGTCGATGGCTTCGGTGGTGTGGGCGTACCGCTCCCGAGGCAGGTTCGCCGACACCATCTCCGGGATGTGGATGCCGCCCTGTTCGAGACCGGTGGCGAGCACCACGCGGCGGGCCAGCCTGGTCTCGCCATTGTCGAGATCGACCGCCAGGTACGGGCCGCGCGGGCGGATGCGGGTGACACGCAGGTTGTGGCGAACCGGAATGCCGAGCACGCGACGGTACCACTGCAGGTACTCATGCCAGGTTTCGCGCCCGATCTTGCCGGTGTCGGCCCAGGCGGCGGCGCCGTAACGCGCTTCGTACCAGGCGCGCGGGGTCAGGCTGGGCATGCCGAGGTCGGGTCCGGTCAGGTATTTGGGACTGCGCAGGGTCAGCATGCGGGCAAAGTCGACCCATGGACCCGCGTGCGCGGGACCGTTGGCGTCGATGACTTCCACCTTGCCGATGCGCTCGAGCTGCAAAGCAAACGCCAGCGACATGCCGGTCTGCCCGCCGCCGACGATCAGCACGTTGGCAACCGGTTGACCTTCATGGGTGCGATCGGGCACCCATTCGCGCTGCGGGTAACGCAGGTAATCGATTTCCTTCCTGATCCGGCGTTCGAGATCCTCCAGGCTCATTTCCATTTGTGGTCGGCCTGCGGCGACCATGCAACCGGCCGTCCGAAGAAGCGTCCGTCTTCGACCTTGATATCGAATACCCTGAGCCGGTGACCGGGGCAATTAACGCCCTTGCCGTCGGCCAGCTTGAAGGTGTAGCTATGCTGGGCGCAGCGGATCATGGTGCCGTTCCCCATTAATGCCGCATCGTGCAGACTTTTCTGGAGGTGCGGGCAGGCCCGTTCGACGCCGCGATAGCCATTTTTCACTTCGAAGATGAAGATCGGTTCGCCGGCGACCCTGGCGCGCGCGGGGTAGGTGCAGGAAGCGGGATCGACGACGTCGATTTTTTCCCAGACGGCGTCGGTAGCTGCGTCCGCCGACATCAGTTTTTCAGTGGTATTCATGGCAGTTTTTCAGGCAATCCTTCAGGCGACACGCGCAAGCTGGCGGGAAGTGACTTCCTGTAGCCGCGACAAGACGAATGGCCGCTCGAGGCGGACGAGGAACAGTCCCATCTGCATCGGGAAGCGGTTTTCCAGGAAGCAGTCATACACTGCGTGCAATGCATCCCTGAGCGAAAGCGCATGCCGCTGGCGCACTTCATTGAGCGTATCCTGCAAGCGCATGGCGGTCGTCAGGCTCAGGGTTTGTGGCGCACTGACTTCCCATTGGAGGGACACCAGCGCGGCGCCGAACGATTCGAGGAACGCGATCTGCTGCGCCGTAAGCCGGTCGGCAGCTTGCGGCGCCGCGACTTCCGACACCTGCATGAACCAGTTGCTTTCATCCTGCGCCAGTTGCAGGTCGCATTCGACGCGTTTGCCGCGCTTGAATGCGATGGTCGGAACAAACCGGGTATCGACGGTGCGCTTGCGCATGAAACCATCTCCGAGTTCGAATTTGCCGGTTTCCAGTTTGAATACCGTGATGTCGGCAGGCATTCCCGGCCGCAGGCTGCCGGCGCGGTCCGACAGATTCAACTTGTCGGCCGGCGTCGCCGTCACCGCCGCGATCACTTCGTGCCGCGACAGGCCGAGGCCGAGGCAGATCGACATCACATTGGCCAGCGAGAAGGTGGGATTGAGCACATTGAACTGCTGCAGGTCGGAGCTGATGAAGTCCGGCTTCAGTCCCTGCGCCAGTGCCTTCTCAGCCACGTTCCATGAAAAACCGTAGCTGCCGAAGCCGATATCGAAGAGCACGCCGCGCTCCCTCGCTTCCCTGACAAACGGCAGGATCTGGCCGTCGTCGTCGAGGATGTTGTCGTTGGCGCCGTGATACATGTGGGTGACGATGTCGCCCTTTTGCATGACGCTGAATGCGTACTCGAACGGCGACTTGAACTCCGGCCATACATGGTTCTCGCCGATATGCAGGTACAGCGGCAGCCCCAGCTTGTTGGCGACGCCCTTGGCAATGTCGATCGGCCGCGGACCTTGCGGGCTATAGGCGCCGACCTTGACGAAGCGAAGCAGCCCCGGATGGGATTCGGCCCACTGCAGCCAGGGTTCGATGCCGGTATCGACGATGCCTTGCACGTCGTCTTCCGTATCGACGTAATCCAGCCCGACGATACCCATCGGGAAAATGTGCGGACCGGCGTACAGACTGGTGGTCAGCCGATCCTGCGACAACGCCATGCATTCATCCAGCGTCTTGATCCCTGTGCCACCGGCGTCGATGAAACTGGTCACGCCCTGGTGGATGCCGATGCTGTCCGGATCGCCGAAGCCGAGTGTGCCGTACGCATGCACATGGATATCGATCCAGCCGGGGGACAGGTACTGGCCGCTCAGGTCAATCACCTCGGCGCCGGGCGCAGGGACGATGTTTTTGCCGACCGTAGCGATTTTTCCATCGATGATCGTGACATCGGACACTTCGTCGATGCCCGACGCCGGGTCGATCACATGCGCATTTTTCAGGACTATCATTTTGCTCCTCGCTTGTTATGTAATTGGATAGACAACGCCGGCTAATGGCTAATGGCTAATGGCTAATGGTTAATGGTTAATGGTTAATATTCGACCTTTACGGCGCTTGCATGCCAGTTGCGCAATGCACGATCCGACAGCCAGACCATTGCCGCAAACAGCGCGAGTCCGGTAAAGGTGATCAGAACGAGTGCGGCGAACATGCGCGCGATTTTCAGGTTGAACCCGGACTGCAGGATCAGGTAGGCCAGTCCGCCTTCGCTGCCGCCGGTGCCCGCGACGAATTCCGCAACGACGGCGCCGATCAGCGCCAGGCCGCTGCTGATGCGCAAGCCGCCGAAGAAATAGGGTAGAGCGCTGGGAACCCGCAGGCGCGCAAGCTGCTGCCAGCGGCTGGCGCGGTACATCCGGAATACGCTCAACAAATCCGGATCCACACTGCGCAATCCCAGCGTGGTATTCGAGATGATCGGGAATATGCAGATGATCGTCGCGCATACGGTCAGCGCCATCGACGTATCCTTGACCCAGATGATGATCAGCGGCGCGATCGCGACGATCGGCGTCACCTGCATCAGCACCGCGTACGGGAACAGGCTGATTTCGATCCAGCGGCTCTGGATGAAGAGGAACGAGATGGCGGTGCCGATGACCAGCGCGAGCAGGAAGGCCGGAACGGTGACCTTGATTGTCATGAGCAGCCCCTGGAACAGCATCGCCCAGTCGTCCACCAGTGCCTGCGCGATCGCGCTCGGCCCGGGGAGGATGTACACCGGAATGCCGGCGGCCATCACGACCGCCTCCCAACACAACACGAACAGAATGCCGACCAGCATCGGGGCTGCAATCTGCACAAAACGTTCATTCTGGATCAGGGGCCGTCTCATTTACTATCTCCTTCCTTGTAGGTGCTGGCTCGCTCGAGCGCCTGCGAAACCCGGCGGCAATAGCCGGCGAACTCCGGCGACAAGCGGAAATCCGCGCCGCGCGGATAGGGCGCATCGATGACCACCTCATCGACGATGCGGCCGGGACGCGCCGCCATCACGACCACCCGATTGGACAGGTACACCGCTTCATACACGCTATGGGTGACAAAGACGATGGTCCAGCCGCGTTGCTGCCACAAGCCGAGCAGGTCGTCGTTGAGCTTGTTGCGCGTTATTTCGTCGAGCGCGCCGAACGGTTCGTCCATCAGCAACAGGTTCGGCTCCGTGATCATCGCGCGGGCGATTGATGCCCGCATCTGCATGCCGCCCGACAGCTCGCGCGGAAACGCGTTGCCGAACGCTTTCAGCCCGACCATCTCCAGCACCTGGTCGATTGCCGCTTCGCTTTCCGGCGTCCTGCCATCGCCGCCCAATGCCAGCGGGAGGCGGACGTTTTCGCGCACGCGCGCCCACGGCATCAGCGTCGCGTTCTGGAACACGAAGGCCAGCTTGCGGCCCTTTTGCCCGACGACCCCGTAATCCTGTTCCCACCACTGCACCTGACCCCGCGTGACCTCGCCCAATCCGGCCAAAATGCGCAGCAGCGTGCTCTTGCCGCACCCCGATGGGCCCAGCAGGCTGACAAACTCGCGCTCCTTGATTTGGAGGTCGGCGCCTTTGAGTGCGACGGTGCCGTTGGCATACACCTTGTCGACGCCGGCCGCTTCCGCCACGGTCCGGCCGATCTGGTGCGTCGGCCGCGCTGCACCGTTATCGACGGGCGCTTCGGGGCCATGCAACGGCGCTACAGCCGAGTTAGTAACGACTCTCACAATGTTATCCTCTTGATCTATTGGCGTGGGCTATGTCGCGTCGGGCGGCAGTCACCCCGGGTTCCCGGAAGAACCGGCTGCTTCGGCAGGAACACGGTGGTATAAGCCGTAATCGGTTCATGTGTTTCCTCCTGCTTGCAAGGGACGACCCGCTACATGCGCACCGTGGCATGGTTGTCGCGGTGCGCGTGTAGCGGCCCGGATGGCCGAATGCGGCCTACTCGCTCATCAATACCGGCTTCTTCGGCAGGAATTCGGTGGTGTAGACCTTCTTGACGTCGAGGTTTTTCGGCAGTACGCCGGCTTTGGAGAGGAACCCGAAAATTTCCTGCCACCGCGCGTCGGACATGTAGCCCATGCCCTTGGTGGCCGCATCGCCGCCGCCGACGATCCCGTATTGCTTCATCTTCGAAATGCCATACGCAATCTGCTCGTCGGTCATCTGCGGATTGTCTTTCTTGATCAGCGCGTTGGCCGGCGCCGGATCGCCGCTCAGATAACTCTTCCAGCCTTCCATGGTCGCTTGCACAAAGCGGCGCACCAGATCCGGATTCTTCTTCACCATGTCATGCGTGGTGTCGATGGTCGCCGCATAATCGGGGTAGCCATAGTCGGCGAGGAGGAATACGTTCGGCTTGACGCCGCCTTTTTCGATCGCGAAGGGTTCGGAACTGATATAGCCTTGTTGTGTCAGCTCCTTGTCGGCGAGGAAGGGCGCCATGCTGAACGTGTACGGTTTGACTTGCGACTCGCTGAAGCCGTACTTCGCTTTCATCCACGGCCAGAACGTGGTGCGGGTTGAAGTCGAGATCAGGATAGAGCGATTCTTGATGTCTTCGATCGACTTGACATGCTGGTGCGTGACGATGATCGAAGGGTCTTTCTGGAAGCCGGCGGCGACGGTAATGACCGGCAGGCCTTCCGACACCGCGTTGAGCGTACGTATACCGTATCCCATCACGAAGTCATTCTGGCCGGCGAGCATGATCTGCATATTGTTGACTTGCGGTCCGCCCATCCGGATCGTCACATCGAGTCCGTGCTTCTCATAGATGCCGGTGGCTTTCGCCTGATACAGGCCGCCGTGCTCGGCTTGCGCGAACCAGTTGGTGCTGACCACCACTTTGGTCAGGTCCGCGGCGCGTGCTGTCGATGCAATCACGCCGCAGGCGATTGCGGTACCCGTCAACGCGAGCTGAAAATAGCGATTCAACCGGCTCCTCGAAAACTGTGTCATAGGCTCTTACTCCCTTAAGGTAAATGTGCACCACATCCAAGCATTCCCATATCACTGATGTACTCGTTGCAATCCCCATGCCAGCTGTAACCGCAGGTTTAATGTGAATGCAAACCTTCGGTCGCATCACATCGTGCGTTTTTGTTATGAGGCTGTCATTTCGATGCACCGCGGACGGGTGTTGATTGCGCGAGTGCCCATAATCGGGGCGGCGACAGCGGCAACTCGGTGACAGAGACCCCGAGCGCGGCCGCCACTGCATTCGCGGTCGGCACCAGGTAGTCGGCCAGCGATGCGTTCAGCATTTGCGCCTGGTCGTCGTAGACCACGTGAACGAGGAATACACTCCCGAGGCCCTGGACGATGGCGCCGACCACCTGCCCGTGCACGATCATCGGGTTGAGCGCGCGGGCCACATCTTCGACCGCGACGTAATCGAGCACTTCGACGCGGCCGGTGGCGGGATCGACGGCCACATGCGTCGCATGGCGCTATCGCCGAAAGTATGTTTGGTATTGACGAACGTGCGGTCTGCAGCCAGCTGCACGCCTGTGCGCACGGCGACAGAGTGGAGGGGGGCGCGTAGAAGATGCGAGAACGTGTGGTCCGCAGGTCAGACAGGCAGGCCACTGCCCCGAAACAGGGCCGAACGACGCACTTTAATAGTCCTTTGCCCCTGCTGCGGCACCATTTAAGTTTGTCCTTGCCTGCTGGTCACTGGTCGGTTTGCGCATCGTCTTGGCAGTGCTTCCTCATGCATCGGCATACGCTCCAACCGTTCTCGCAATCTTGGTACGAAGCTTGCTTTTGCGTCATACAACTTCACCATTACAAGTGCGTTACGATGAACGGCAAGGATAAGACAGCACCGCACATTGCCATCATCGGCGGCGGGATGGGCGGCACGACGGCCGCGATTTTGCTGCAGCGTGCGGGTTACACGGTCAAACTCTATGAACAGTCCGCCAACCTTACTGGCGCCGGCGCGGGCATCAACATGGATCCGCAATCGATGCGCATCATGCGCAGGCTGGGCGTCGAACAACAGCTGCTCGATATCGGCCGCGTGTCCGAGACCAGGCTGTCGCGCGACTGGGATACCGGAAAAGTCACGCTCGAAGTACCCGTGCACAAGTACGCCGAACGCTATGACGGCACGCATTTCAGCATTCACCGCGCGGAGCTGCAACGGGTGCTGAGCGAAGCCGTCGCGCCGGGCGTCATTGAAATGGGTAAGCGCCTCGCGAACATTGAAGACCGGGGCGACGTCGTCAACCTGACCTTCGAGGACGGCAGCAAGGCGCAAGCCGATATGGTGATCGGCGCCGACGGCATCAATTCCCGGGTGCGCGAGAGCCTGCTCGGCCCCGAGCCGGCCGAGTTCCGCGGCCGGGTCTCTTACCGCGGCATCATCCCGAATGCATGGATGGGCGACTTCCGCACCGCCGATCATGTGAAGTGGTGGTCGCCGGAGCGCTACTTCCTTACCTACTACCTGACCAGGTCGCGTGATGTGTTCTACTTCACCGCGAACGTACCGGAAGCGGACTGGGGGTCGGCCAATTTCGCGCAGCAGGAAGCGGACATGACGCGAGTGCGCGAGCACTTTGCCGGGTTTCACCCGGAAGTCCAGTACATTCTCGACCGCTGCCCGCGCGCGAGCCGCTTTGCGGTACGCGAGCGCGATCCGCTGCCATTCTGGAGCCGCGGTCGTATCGTCCTTCTTGGCGATGCCTGCCATCCGATGCCACCATTCATGGGCCAGGGCGCTGCGATGGCGTTTGAAGATGCTGTCATCCTCACGCGATGCCTCGAACAGCTTGGCCCCGACGATCCGCAACGGGTATTCCGCATGTTCGAAGCGAACCGGTTCGAGCGGGCATCAAAAATGCAGTCCGAATCGCGCAAGAACCAATGGCTGCAATATCCGATGGACCCGGGCTGGGTGTTGAAGTACGACCCGTTCACAGTTCCATTGGTATCGCTGCCGCACTCTCAACTCGGCGCAGCGGCATGAAGAGTGGCGCCCGCATCGCCGTCATCGGCGCAGGACTTGGCGGCACTGTTGCTGCCGTTCTTATGCAGCGCGCCGGTTTCGACGTCAGGGTCTACGAGCAGGCGAGCGGTCTCGAACGCATCGGCGCCGGCATCAACCTCGATCCGCACGCGATGCGCATCATGCGGCACATCGGCGTTGAACAACGCCTGCTCCAGATCGGCCTGCCGTCGGCGACGCGTTCGGCGAGGGAGTGGGATACCGGGCGCGTGACCTACGACGTTCCGGTTGAGATTTATCCTGAGCAGTACGGCGCCTGCCATTTCAGCATTCATCGCGGAGATCTGCAGGAAGTGCTGGTCTCGGCGGTGGCGCCGGGCACGCTCGAATTGGGCAAACGCTTGTCGTGGATTGGTGAGTCGGGCGATGCCGTGAAGATTTCGTTTGCCGACGGCAGCAGCACTGAAGCTGACCTGGTGATCGGCGCCGACGGCATCAATTCGCGGATACGCGAAGTATTGCTGGCACCGGAACGGCCGAGGTACATGGGCAAGGTCGCGTACCGAGCAGTGTTTCCGACTGCATTGCTGGGTGGCCTGGAGCTCGACGACCATGTGAAATGGTGGGGCGAAGAGCGCGTAGTGGTCGCCTACAAGCTTACCAGGGCGCGCGACGAGTTTTACGTCATGGCGTCGTTGCCGGAGCCGGAGTGGGGCGCCGACGATTACACGCCCGGTCAAGCTGACCTTGCGCATGTGCGCCGTAGTTTTGCGGACTTCCACAGCGATGTGCGCCGCATACTCGATGCCAGTCCGAGCATGACACGCTTCGCTGTGCTGGAACGCGAACCGCTGCCTTTCTGGAGCCGCGGCCGCATCGCGATGCTGGGCGACGCCTGTCACCCGATGGCGCATCACATGGCGCAGGGCGCCGCGATGGCGTACGAGGATGCGGTGATCCTGACCCGCTGCCTGCAACAGTGCGGCGCGAACGACTACATGACTGCGTTCCGGATGTATGAGGCGATTCGCTACGAACGCGCATCCAGGATACAGAAAGCATCGCGCCACCAGTGGCTGCAAACGCCGACAGATCCGGGATGGGTGTTCAACTACGACCCGTTCAACGCACCGCTGGGCGGCACGGCGTCGGCGCATTTCAACAAGGTCGCGTGACAGCGCGTGAACAATTTATCCATGAGCAGTGGAGCAGGGGGCGCAACAAATGAGCACTAAAAAACAATCACGCATCGCGATCATCGGCGCTGGCCTGGGAGGCACGGTCGCCGCCATCCTGCTGCAGCGGGCCGGCTATAACGTGAAGGTATATGAACAGGCGCCTCAACTGGTGCGCCTTGGCGCCGGCATCAATCTCGACCCGCACATCATGCGCATCATGCGGCGCCTCGGTGTGGAAGACCGCCTGCTGGCGATCGGCCGCGCGTCCGAAACCCGCCAGTCGCGCGACTGGGATTCCGGCCATGTGACATTCGATACGCCGGTCGACAAATACCCGGAACTATACGGCGGCAACCATTTCAGCATTCACAGGGGCGACTTGCAGGAAGCACTTGGTGCGGCGCTGGAGCCCGGCATCGTCGAGCTTGGCAAGCGTCTGTCGCACATTGAAGAGACCGGTGACGTGGTGCGCCTGTCGTTCGCTGACGGTACCCATACGGAAGCCGACCTGGTCATCGGCGCGGACGGCATCAATTCACGCATCCGCGAGATCCTGCTCGGCCCGGAAGCGCCGACCTACACCGGCGCCGTCGCTTACCGCGCCGTGTTTCCGTCAGCGCTGCTGGGTGACCTGCGCCTTCCTGACCACTGCAAATGGTGGTCAGAGGAGCGCTATTTCCTCACGTATTACCTGACCAGGTCGCGCGACGAGTTTTACTTCATGACGATGGTGCCGGAGCCCGACTGGGGCTCGGACAATTTCGCGCCGCAGGAAGCGGATATGGCGCGCGTGCGCGAACACTATGTCGGTTTCCATCCGGACGTGCTGCAGGTGCTCGAAGCCTGCCCGGCCGCAACCCGCTGGCCGGTGCTGGAGCGCGCACCTTTTCCGTTCTGGAGCCGTGGCCGTATCGTGCTGCTGGGCGACGCCTGTCATCCGATGGCGCCCCATATGGGGCAGGGAGCAGCGATGGCGTTCGAGGATGCGGTGGTGCTGGTTCGCTGCATTGACGAAGTCGGCGCCGACAAGCCGGAACAGGCATTCAGCCTGTACGAAGCCCAGCGTTTCGAGCGCGCGTCGAAGATCCAGAGCGAATCGTTGAAGAACCGGTGGTTGCGCTATCCGATGGATCCCGGTTGGGTCTTCCATTATGACGCGTTCACCGTGCCGCTCGACAAGGCTGTGGAACGCGCTGCCGCCGGTGTCGCCTGAATGACTAAAACTACGCGCATTGCCGTCATAGGCGGCGGTCTGGGCGGGACGGTGGCCGCGATCTTGTTGCAGCGCGCCGGCTACCCGGTCAAGGTGTATGAGCAGGCAGCCGGACTCGCGCGGGTCGGGGCTGGCATCAACCTCGACCCCCATGCGATGCGGATCATGCGCGGGCTCGGCATTGAGCGAGAGTTAACGCGCATCGGCCGGATATCCGAGACGCGCTATTCCCGCGAATGGGATACCGGTGAAATTACCTGGGATACGCCGGTGTCGCGTTATGTCGAGCTGTACGGCGGCAATCATTTCAGCATTCATCGCGGCGACCTGCAGCAAGTGCTTGGTGCGCAACTCGCGCCGGACAGCGTGGTGCTGGGCAAGCGCCTCGTCGATGTTGAAGAACGTGGCAAGGTAGTTCATCTTTCGTTCGCCGATGGCGAGACGGCGGAAGCAAACCTGGTGATTGGCGCGGATGGCATCAATTCGCGCGTGCGCGAATGCCTGCTTGGCCCGGAACGTCCAACATATATGGGTCGCGTTGCATACCGTACCGTGATCCCGACCGAACGGCTGCGCGGCCTGCGTCCGGGCGATCATGTGAAATGGTGGGGCAAGGACCGGTCCGCACTGACGTACTACCTGACGCGGGCGCGCACCGAGCTGTATTTCGTCGCTTCGGTGCCAGAGCCGGAATGGGGCGCGTCTGACTACACGCACCAGGAAGCGGACATGACGCAGCTGCGTGCGGCGCTTGCCGGCTTTCACGCGGAGGTGCAGCAGGTGCTGACTGCCTGTACCAGCGCAACTCGCTGGGCGGTGCTCGAGCGTGACCCGCTGCCGCTCTGGAGCCGCGGGCGCATTGTGATGCTGGGCGACGCATGCCATCCGATGGCGCATCACATGGGTCAGGGCGCGGCCATGGCATTCGAGGACGCGGTCATCCTTGTGCGTTGCCTGGCACAAGTCGGCCCGCACGAACCCGAAACAGTATTTGCACTGTATCGCCAGCAGCGTTTTGAACGGACCTCGCGCATGCAGAAGGAATCCGCTCGCAACAATTGGCTGCGCCATCCGATGGATCCTGGCTGGGTTTTCCATTACGACGCCTTCACGGTGCCCCTGATGCCTTTAAGGTCCACTCATTAACCGGAGTTTCCCATAATGACTTTGCATGTACGATGCGGCCGCCTGTTCACCGCCCTGGAAGACACGGCGCAGTCCGACCAGACACTGGTTGCCGATGCCGCCGGCATCATCACCTATGCCGGGCCGACTGCTCAGGCGCCGCGTCCGGAGCGCGGCGACGAGGTGCTCGACTACTCTGGTTTGTTCGTGATGCCGGGGCTGATCGATGTCCATTCCCACCTGTCATACGGTAACGCCAAGACGCAGGAAGATATCAACCTGTCGCAGTCGCTTGAATTCCGCGCGCTGCGCGGCCTGTTTTTCGCGCAGAGCGTCCTCAGCGCCGGCGTGACCACAATGTGCTCGCCGGGTGATTCCGGCCGGATGAGTGTCGCCGTGCGCGACGCGATTGCCGCCGGACTGTTCGAAGGCCCGCGCGTGACGGCCGCCGGCCGCTATCTCAGTTCGCACCAGAGCCTGACAGACTGGTACCCCACCTGGGTCGGGGTTCCGGAGACGTCGACCGGCGTACTGGTGACCAACCGCGACAGCGCGATCGAAGAAATCCGCCGTCAGGTGAAGGACGGCGTCGATTGCATCAAGATTGCGATGGACGGTTTCCAGACGCGCCCTGACGGTGAACTCATCGCGGCCTTTACGCAGGCCGAGACCAGCGCGATGGTGGAAGAGATCCATCGACTGGGCAGGAAGGCAGTGGTGCATGCGCGCGGTCCGGAAGCGGTGCTCTATTCGGCCCGTGCCGGGGTCGACCTTATTTTCCATGCGTATTACCTGAATGACGAATGCATCGACGCGATGCTGGCCTCGGGAAGCGCGATTGCGCCGACGCTGACCTTCCCGCGCAATATTTTTGAATTGTCGCACCCACGCGATCCGGCGTCGCTCAAGGGCCTGGTCGCGCTTTCGCGGCGCGAGTACGAGGTCGCCTGTGTCAACCTGCGCAAGGCGAAAGAGGCGGGCGTGCCGATGATGACCGGCAGCGACAGCGGTTTTGCGGTGACACCGTATGGCGAATGGCACGCGCGTGAGCTGGAGATTTTTGTCGAAGGATTGGGCTACACGCCGGCCGGCGCGCTACGGGCGGCCACCGAGGTGTCGTCGCGCTTTACCGCGCAGGCCGGCAGGATCGGCACGCTCGCGCCCGGCAAGCTGGCCGACTTCATCGCAGTGGATGGCTCGCCGCTGGACAACATTGCCGTGCTCCAGGATAAACGCCGCATTCAGCATATCCATATCGGCGGCCGTAAAATGCATGTGGCCGCAAGGCCCTACGATCCGCGCAAGGTAAGCGATCTCGCGCTGGTCAATTGGAATGATCTGTATACGCAGGAGCGCGTTGCAGAGCTGCGCGCGATGGAACGGTAGGGCGCCCTGAGCGATTACCCCGAATGTCTCGCTCGGTTCTCTCTTCCTGGCAGCGCAGTTCATCGATCTTTTATGGCCTGTCTTCCTGCAGCTGGGCGTCGAAGATGTGATCACCGCTTCCAGTATTTCACGGGGGGCCAGCGCTGGACTTTGTGCGCTATCCGTACTCGCACAGCCTGGCGATGGTTGTTGGGTGGGCGATTCTTTTCGCGGTCGTGCATCACCTCATCCGGCGCAGCCCACGCGGCGCTGTTGTGCTAGCGGCAGCGGTCATCAGGCCCGGCAATGGGCTGGATGCCACGGTACGGCCACAAATCCGAGCCGCACACGCAGGCCGTGGCAATGCGCACGATCGCGTCAGTGGGCTTGAGGATTTGCGGTTCGGGACGATCCTCGAAACGGATGTCGCGCGACCCGTACAGCATGGTCGCTTTCATGGTTTACCTCCTGATGCGCTGGCAAGCTGCCGATCCAGTGCTTCGTTCGCACGCCGCGCGGCATCGGCATCCACGCGGTCGGCCAGCACCTGGGTGAGATGGCGCAACTGGCTGGAGGTCAGGCCAACGTTCATGCTGATGTTCATGTGCGCCTGCAATTGCGACTCGGCACCCGGCAACGCCGACAGCATGCCCACCGTGGCCAGTTCGCGGCTTTGCCAGTCGAGGTTGTCGCGCTCGAAGATGTCACCGAACAGGTGGACCTTGAGGTATTCGTCAATAGCGGGCGCGAAGTCGAACAGCGGTCCCTTGACCGGCGCGCCCGCCAGCTTGGTCTGGTTGGCTGTACCAGCGGCCAGCAGTGCGTCGCCCTTCGGGATGGCGCGGCTGGGCTCATGGCCTGGCGCATCCTGGATGCCGCGCTGCTTGCGTGCCTCCAGCACCTTCATCAGTTCGCCCAGTGCATTGAGGCTGCGTGGAAAGCCGGCGTAAGCGTAGAGCTGCACCAGGATTTCCTTGGCGTCGCTCACCGTCAGCCCGGCATCTAGTCCTTGGTTCAGGGCCGCGTTGAGCTTGGGCATGTCTCCCGCGGCGGCGAAGGCCGCGATGGGAACGATGGCCTGCTGTCGAGCAGTGAGCGTTTCGGAAGCGCCGGGGGCGGTGGCTTGTTTACGGTTCATTCCTTGGGACTCCCGTGCGTCCGCACTGGCATGGCTTAGTGAAGCCGACAGCCCCAGACCCAGGGCAATAGCTGCTACAACAGCATGGCGACGTCGCATGGCGTTCTTAACGTGCGTTGTATTGCACATCGGTGACTTTCTCCATCTATGTAACGTTTTTGCCATCTACCGTTCCGGTGACCGCCAAGTGGGTCATTCCCGTGGTCGGTGCTGCGCCGTGCCAGTGCTTGACGCCGGGCGGGCACCAGACCACGTCGCCGGGGCGGATTTCCTGGACAGGCTTACCCCATTCCTGCGTCAGCCCGACACCGGAGGTCACCACCAGACGCTGACCCGCGGGATGGGTATGCCAAGCAGAGCGCGCACCGGGCTCAAAGGTCACCAGGCCGCCAGAGGCATTGATTTTCTCGTCGGCGGGCCAGACGGGATCGACGCGCACCCGGCCGGTAAAGTATTCAGTTGGGCCGGCGACTGAGGGCTGGGCGCCCGCGCGCGTGATCTCCTGGGCGGCCCCGGCTGGTGCCTTGTTCTCCTGTGACTCGGCGGCTGCGGCCAGGGTGGCCTGCAGAGCTACGGCGCACAGGGTGATTCGCAGAAGAGAGTTCATGAAGAGGTCCTTTCTTGGCAAGAGTGAAGAGCGATGCGAAGGGTGATCTTGCTCGCGGCAACTGCCGCACAAGCAGGGACATCAGTCCTTCTCGCCGACGTCAATGTGCTCAATCTTGACGAGACCGTCGGTGCAGCCGGAGTCCCCGAGAATGGCTTAGTTTTCTCTCGCAGCGCGCAGAACGTAGATGATGCTCACCCTCTCCCCTGAGCACTCACATGAATTATTAATCAGAGCATATTGACGCGACTAGACGGCAGAAATGACATGGACCTATAAAGTGCATTCATGAATCATGATACCGAAGCGATGTTCCGGTTCACAGATGATTCTTGACTCATCGCGTTCAAATGCTGTTGATGTTGACTGCGTGCCGCTCAAGCAGCCTGTGGCGCTTGCGAACGTGAGGTCAGGAAGGCCAGCAAGGCCGCGACCAGCAGTACGACTGCGCTCACCACGAAGGCGGTGCGATATCCGCTCCCATCGAACAGCATGCCGCCAATGGTGGAGCCCATGGCGATGGAGAGTTGAATCACGGCCACCATCAGACCGCCGCCAGCTTCGGCGTCCTTGGGCAAAGCCTTGGCCAGCCACGACCACCATCCGACGGGCGCAGCCGTTGCCACGAGGCCCCACAAACCCAGCAGCACAAAGACCACCGCAACCGAGCCGCCAAAGGCGACCAAGGCCAATGCAATAGCAGCCATCAGCAGTGGGATGAACACCAGTGTGCGGTACATACCCGTCTTCAAGAACGTACCGATCAGCGTTGTGCCGATAAAACCCGCGACGCCGATCACCAGCAAGATCATCGACAGCGTGGAGACATCCACACGGGTGACGCTCTCCAGGAAGGGGCGCACATAGGTGAACAGTACAAACTGACCCATGAAGAAGGTGCCCACCCCCAGCATGCCAAAGGCGACCAAGGGGCTCTTGAACAACCGAAAGACATTGCCGGAGCCCGCCTTGCGTGGCTCGGCCTTCAGGGACGGCAGGCTGCTCCATTGCCAGGCCAGCGCGATCAAGCCCGCCGGAACCAGGCAGAAGAAGGCGCCGCGCCAGCCAATGACGCCGCCGAGATAACTTCCCAGCGGCGCGGCCACCACGGTCGCCAGCGCATTGCCTCCGTTGAAAATGGCCAATGCCTTGGGCACGCTGTGGGGCGGCACCAGCCGCATGGCGACAGCCGCTGACATGGACCAGAACCCACCGATCACCACCCCGATCAGCGCACGGCCGATCATGTACACCACATAGTTGGGTGCCAACCCAACGACCAGCCCCGAGATGCACATGAGCCCGGTCAGCAGCAGCAACAGGGTTTTGCGGTTCATCGAACCCGCGAGCGTGGAAATGGAGAGGCTGGTCAGCACGGCGAAGGCGCCGGAGATGGCGATGCCGTAGCCAGCCAATCCCTCGCTGACTTGAAGTTCTCCTGCTATTGGCGTCAGCAAGCTGACGGGCATGAACTCCGATGCGATCAGTGCGAAGACGCACAGTGTCATCGCAAAAACGGCGCTCCAATAAGCGGGTTGATCCCCGGTGTCGTAGTGTGCGGGGTTGCCGCCCGCGGGGATCTCAGAAACTTGTGCACTCATGAAAATTCTTCTTATTCCAAGTGTTTATTGAAGAACGAAGTCAGTTTGTCCCACGGAATCATGTTCACGCGGTCATACAGATCGACGTGACCAGCGCCGGGAACCCACACCAGCTCCTTCGGCCCGGCCGCCAGGCGATAGGCCTCCTCGCTGAACTCTCTGGAATGGGCCTGGTCACCGGCGATGAACAGCATCGGACGCGGGGAAATCGTCTCGATATCGTTGAACGGATAGAAATTCACGAACCTGACCTCGCTGGTCAGCATTCGATTTTGGGTCTGCTCCAGCGTCCGGCCGTTCGGGATAGCGATGCCGCGCGGAGTGCGGTAGAAGTCCCAGAACTCACGCGTGACCGGGTCGGTGTCCGGACCAGGCTGCGCGGGCAGATAGTTCAGAAAGATTCCCTTTCCGGTGGAGAACTCGGTGTAGCGTTGCGCAGCCGCTTTGGCGAGCAAGGCCTTCCGTTGTTCCAGATTCACCGAATGTTTCAGTCCATTGCGGGTGACTGCACCCATGTCGTACATACTGACGGTGGCAATCGCTTTCAGACGTGGGTCTATCTTCGCGGCACTGATGGCGAAGCCGCCGCTGCCGCAGATGCCCAGTACGCCAATACGGTCCTGATCAATAAATTTTTGCGTGCCGAGATAGTCGACGGCTGCACTGAACGCTTCGGCATAGAGTTCAGGTGCAACCAGGTTGCGAGGTTGCCCCTCACTTTCACCCCAGAAAGGCAAATCAATCGCCAAAGTGACAAAGCCCTGTTCTGCCAGTTTTTGTGCATAGAGCATGGAGCTTTGCTCTTTTACCGCCCCCATCGGGTGACCGACAATGATTGCAGGCGCTTGACCATTCCGATCCATGCTCTTGGGGGTAATGAGATTCGCTGCAACCTGCATGCTGTATTGATTCTTAAAGGTCACCTTCTGCACGGTCACCTTGTCGCTCTTGTAAAAATTGTCAGCGCCTTCGGGCGCATTCGGAGCCTGCCGCGTGCTCGCAGCGAAGGCAGCGCCGCCAGTGACGGAAAGGACCCCCAGCGAAGCAATGCCGACGCCGGCCGCCTTCACGAATTCGCGGCGGTTGGAAGCCGCAGCCGTCAATGCCTCTACAGTCTCGTGGTTGGTATTGGATGTTGTGCTCACAGCCGGTACTCCTTAAACGGGATGGATTGAAGGGATTGAATGTGCGGCCAGGGACGTTGCTCACCTACAGGCCCTCGAACCGCCACTAAAAAGCAGTGCCAGTGCGCTGCATCCCATTCGCTGCGGTGCAGACCGGCGACCAGCCTTTTCTTGTCATGAATCCTGACGGATTCACGAGAATCTGATTAGTGGGTGAAATCTTGATGCAGTTGTGAGAAAATTTCAGTAATGGCACACACCACCAAAATCAACGATCTCCAAGCCTTTGTGGCCGTGGCACGAGACGAGAGCTTCACAAAAGCTGCGGC
>JBBWZW010000032.1:0-8414 GCA_039649305.1 Burkholderiales bacterium | reverse complement strand
GCCCCGAAAATGGCGGTCAGTTCAGACCCACCCTGCGGTACTTTCATTTCGAACGCAGTGCGGTGACACGATGATCCGGGCACGGTGGGATGCAATCCCGGCGCTGGCCGTCGTCCGCGGAACTCTTCCGTGGTTCGATTCCACTTATTGACATCGGCTCATTTTCACATCGAGGGACGAGGAGGCCCGACAAAATGCCGGACCACGAGTGCAGGCTGAACTCACTCATGAGTTTAATGACCCTTTAACCCGCGAATTCCTGGCCTCCAGGAACCTGTCTCATCTGCTTGATCCGCAGTGGTAATCCGGGTGTCAGGTGACAGAGATCCGGAATCACACACGCAGGCGGTAGTCCGTAGGTTGGGATGCCAATCCCAACGCGCCGTCGCTCGCAAGGGCGCCGGCGGTTGTATTCGGTTCGCAGGTTGGGATTGCATCCCAACCTGCGACAGTGGCAAGTTCGGCTGCGGACCCTCGCTCACCCGCATCATCGTCAAGCAACCAACACCACCTCCGCATTCCCCTCCTTGCGCATGACATTGATGCCGACATTATTCGGATAGCGTTGCAGCCGCAAATCGAGTCGCGTGTTCCCGATCGTCAGGTCGGTGATGTCGACCGTTTCCAGGAACGGCGGCAACTGCGGATGCCTGAACCGGATTTCCGGCCGGCTCGGTTCAAAGCAGAGGCCGAGGCAGGCCTCCAGCAGATAGAACACACTCGCGGCTGCCCAGGCCTGCGGGGAGCACGCAACCGGATACAGGGTGGGGCCTTCGTCCGGCCGCTTCTCGAAGCCGCAGAACAGTTCGGGCATGCGGTGCTGGTCAAAGAAGAGGCAGGCTTCCCTCAGGCCGCTGAAGACGCCCATAGCCTGGCTTATCAGACCGTAACGTGCCATGCCATCGGCGATCATCGCATTGTCATGTGGCCAGATTGAGCCATTGTGATACGCCATCGGGTTGTAGCGCGCTTCGCCGATAGGTATGGTGCGGATGCCCCAGCCGCAGAAGAAGTCCTCGGTCAGCATCTGGTTAGCGACGAGTTCGGCGCGTTCTGCGGTTGCGATGCCGCTCCATAGCGCATGGCCGGCGTTGGATGAACGCACCTTGCATTGTTCTTTCTTGCCATCGAGCGCGATCGCATAGGTGCCGATCTCCTCGCACCAGAACGCTTCATTGAAGCGACGCTTCAGGTGCGACGCGGCATCCTCGAGTTCTTCCGCAAGCTTCTGATCACCCATCAATCGGGCAAGCTTGGCTGCATGCAGTTTCGCTTCATACACGTAGCCCTGCACTTCGCATAATGCGATCGGCGCATCTGCGAGCCGGCCGTCGCGGTGAAATACCGAGTCGTGCGAATCCTTCCAGCCCTGCTGGGCCAGGCCCGATTCGGTGTAGCGGGCATATTCGACAAACCCGTCCTTGTCGCGGTCGCCATATTCGTCTATCCATTTCAGCGCGCTGAGGATGTTGGTCCAGATGCCGCGGATGAACGCCAGGTCGCCCGTTCTCTCGTAATACGAGCCTGCCAGGCCGACGAACAGGGGCGTGGCATCCACGGTCCCGTAGTAATGGCGAAACGGTATCTCGCCGAGCAACGCCAGCTCACCCTTGCGCGCCTCGTGCAGTATCTTGCCGGGCTCGGCGTCACGTTCCGGGTCGAACGAGGTGGCCTGGTTGTCCGCCAGGAACGCCAGCACGCCTTTGGCCAGGCTCGGATCCACCCACAGGTACTCCTGCGCCGTCAGGATGCCGTCGCGGCCAAAGGTGGTCGAGTACCAGGGGACGCCGGCGTACGGGTACGGTCCCTCGCGCAAATGGGTGGTGAGCATCACCAGGTCGGCGGTGGAGCGATCGATCCAGCTGTTGAAAAGTGGATTGGACGTCACGACCTTGCAACGGTTTTCCAATTGCCTGCCGATCGACTGGTTGACCTCGGTGAAGGCGGAGAAATAATCAGTGTGCGCCGGCTTCGCATTTTCCTGCAGCTCGCAGCCTACCGTCACATACAGGTGCGCGTCGCCCTTCGGCTTCAGGTTGATCTTGAAATCGGCGCGATGCTGGGTCAGTTTCTCGGGCGCGTCAGCGAAGGTGATCCTGGTCTTGCGCACGATCTGGTCCAGCCCCCGGTATCCCAGCACCAGTTCCCTGTCGCTGATTTGCGGGGGCAGGTTGTCGCCGCGGCGTGCACGGTGAAATCCGCGGACCTCGAAGATGTCCTTGTAGTCGGCCCCGAATTCCATCGATAGCGTGGCCTCGACCGGATCGAGGCCGTAGTTCACGATGCGTATATGTTCATAGCACGCTTCATTCCAGATCAGCTTGGCGCGAAAGATATGCAGCAGTCCTTTCAGGATCGGGTGCTGTCCCTCGGGATGGATGTCGGGGTTCATCAGCTCGATGATGAACAGCCCGTTGTCATCCTTCACCGTCGAATTCAGGAACATGGGCCGTACGCCTTCGATCAGCAACTCCTGCTGCGACAAAAACGACGTGTCATCGTAGTAAATGCCTTCTTCGCCCAGGCCGGTCGACTGGATATCGCCGAAGCGGTCGAACAATGCAAACGTGTCGTTGTGCTTGAGCACCCGGCGGCTTTCATCCGCCGGCGCGGCGGTCGCGAGGATGTACCATTTTTCCCCGAGTTGGACTTTCTCGACCATGGGTTTCTCCGGTGTAGTGTATTGGGTTTCGCGCTGGGCGAACGGGCAGGGCGGTGGGGTAGAGGTCAACTATTGATCACCTGCCGATAGGCACGCAGGTAATTTTCAGCCATGTGCGCCGAGGTGAAGCGACGCTCGAATGCCGCTCGGCAGAGCTTCCTGTCGACGGAGTCGATGCGCTGGGCCGCGCGCACCGCATCGTCCTGATTCGTTACGACAAATCCTGTAACGCCTTCTTCCATGATCTCCGGGACGGAACCATTCGGATAAGTGATGACCGGGGTGCCGCAAGCAAAAGCTTCGATCATCACGAGGCCGAATGGTTCGGGCCAGTCGATCGGAAATAGCAGCGCGCTCGCATGCTCGAGCAACTCGCGCTTTTCCTGTTCGCAGATCTCGCCGAGGAATTCCACTTGCGCCGAACCGAGCAGCGGTTTGATGTGTTCGTTGAAATAAGGCTCATCCATCGTGTCGATCTTGGCGCCGATATACAAGGGCATGCCGCACCGGCGCGCGATCTCGATGGCGCGGTCGAGCCGCTTCTCTGGTGAGACGCGGCCTATGAACGCAAAGTAGGAGCCGTGCGTCGAGCGCGGTGTATACAGGTCGGGCGGCAAACCGTGATACACCGTCCGGCACCAGTTCGCCCATGCCAGTGGCGCACGTTGGCTGTCGGATATCGAAACCAGCGGCCAATTGCTGAAGTACTTGTAGAGGTGGACAAGGTGCGGCATATCCAGCCGGCCATGCAGCGTTGCGATGCACGGCGTACGCAGCAGTCGCGTCGCCGGCAAATGAACGTATTCCGTGTGGAAGTGAATTACATCAAATGTGTGCGCAAGCTCGAACACAAGGTCCATTTGGACCATGTGGTACGCGAGCCATGCCGGCGACTTGTCCGGGCGGACACTTTCTGCGCAAGGCGCCACCAACTGCGCGGAAGTTTTCGAATCGCCACTGGCAAAGAGCGTGACTTCATGCCCCTGCCTGACCAGTTCCTCTGTGAGGTATGAGATAACCCGCTCGGTACCACCATACGCCTTCGGCGGCACGCTTTCGAACAGCGGCGAGACCTGCGCAATTTTCATTCCGCAATGCGGCGTCTCCCTTTTCTGCGCCGGGGAGACGCCATGTTAGAAAAACCTGTGGTTTCCCTCGTCCGCGCTCATTGGCACTCTGGGGCAAGGAGGACAGAGGGAGGGTGCACGACAAAAGCTTCAGTCTATTCGTCATCACCGACTTCGCAAGTTCTTTCGGGCGGATAGTCGGTGTTCATCAAGACTGGCAACAGGAAAGACGGCCGGCAAATGACAGTGCGCCAATCAGCTTTGCCGCGGACTGTAAAACGCAAATCGCGCTGAACCGCGTTTCGCCACAGACACGGCGCTATCGGCATTGTTGATAAGCGTCTCGGCGGTTTTACCGTCGCGCGGGTAAAGCGCAACGCCGATGCATGCCGTCACGATCAGCCGCAGGCTTTCCACGTCGAACGGCTGTGCGATGGCACGAATTACTTTCCGTGCGATGAACTCGGCGGCATCGACCGCTGCTACATCTTCCAGCAGCAGCAGGAACTGGTCGCCTTCGGTGCGGCAGACAGTATCGGCGGAGCGCACCGCGTCATGCAGGCGCTGGGCCATCGTCTGCAGCACCTTGTCGCCGACATAGTGGCTATGCGCTTCATTGATGGCCTTGAACTTGTCGACATTGACGCACATCACCGCGAGCAGCGTGCCGTAACGTTTGGAATGGGTGAGCGCATGCTCGAGGCGGTCGCTGAACAGGTTGCGATTGGCCAGGCCCGTCAGCGAATCATGGAATGCGAAATAGCGCGCTCTTTCCCGCTCATCCTTGACCCTGGTGAGTTCGGAGCGTGCTTCGAGGACGTCGATCTGTGCGCCGATCAACCTCACCTGCATGCCGGCCAATGCGCGTTCGGATCGTCTGCGCTCCCGCATTTCCTGGGAAAGCGCCGTATTCAGCGTATGCAGCTCTTCGGCGCATTTTTCGATCTTCTGCCTGACCAGCTCGCTTTGCGCCAGGGCCAGTTCGAGATCAGTGGTGGCGAGCACCGGCGTCACGTCGACTTTGAGCGCCGCTGTAATCGCGGAAATCTGCTCCGCGCATTCTTCGACCTGCGCCTCGATCTGCGCGCTTCGGTCGAGCGCGCCCGTGGGCGGCGGACCGTTTCCGGCGGATCGGGAAGGTGAAGCTGTAGAACCAGGCTGCCGACGAACGGTACTCATCGCTGTATTCCTCAAACATGGCGCGAACTTGTAATCAACAGTCGTTTAGAGCCGCACGGCATTGCGGAAGTTCCATTTCGGAGGACGGGTATGAAGAATCAGAAGCGCGAGGGGCGTGTTGAGGTATTACCAATGGCTGCCCGGATGATCAGAATAACGTCCGCTGCAGGAAATTCAGCATCACGTTCTCTCGCACCCATCGCTTTGCGTCGTCGAGCGACGCGGTTTCACGCTTCAGGGTGCCGGTTTCGCAAAGGTAGAGGTTTTTGCCTTCCGGACTTTGCTGCAGGCTGATACGTCCTACGCGGGTTTTCCCGTCCCACAGGGTGTGGCATCGGTAACCCCGTAGCCACAACAATTTCCTGGCTTTGTTCTTCTGCTTCATTCGTATCAGGGATCAAGGGTGGAATCAGAACGGGATTCTACCAAAGCAAGATGTGATCGAGGCACGGAATGTTATCAAAGCAATATGAAATCGGATCGGTCCGATGATCGGGAGGGCGGTTGCTAGCGGTCGGTCGCAGGGTGGACACCCTGTGCCCACGCGGAATCCGCGATCGGGAAAGGCGTGGGCACGTGGTACACACCCTACGAATCTGTTACGCCGCTTCCCACTCAATATTGGTCAGGAACGACAACCGCGCCTCGATCAATCGGGTCGATGCTTCCAGCACCGTGTCGGTGTGCTGTGGATCCTGGTCCAGCATCCGTGCCAGCATGTTGCGCATGGTCTTGCCCTGCCCATTTTCACGCTCGATGTGGCGGCGGAAGAACTCCATGCATTCAGGTGGCACTCCGTGCGCCGTAAATCCATGCATCACATCGCTGTACAGATCCGGCAAGATCGCTTCGGCGCCAAGGTAGAGCGCGGCGAGGCCATGGACCGGATCCGCCTGCCTGCAATAGTAGGACATCGTATCGATCAGGCCCTGGGTCCCCGGCAGCGTCGGGCTGCGCTTCAGGTCGACGCCGAAGTCCGACAGCATGTCTGTATACGTCACCGTATGTGGTTCTTCGTCGCCGCTGAAGCCGAGCTCCACGGCAAGGTCTTGCGCGAGTCGCATCGCGTCGCCGGCATCGTCCAGATTGGCGATCAGCGCACAAAGATAGCGCATGTTGAAAGCCGCGTATTTGCCCTGTTGCGCGAGGAAGGTCCTCAGCGCGGAAAGTGTCACCTTGCCACTGGCACAACGGCGTACGAACGGATGTTGCCGCACCCGCTCCACGTTGCGCTGGGCAAGCATGTCCAGCAGTTGCATCGCGCTGACGCCCAGCGGAATCGACCCGGCGCGGGCGCGATCAAACGTATATGCGGCCATGATGTCTGGCCTGCCCTGGCAAAGCGCCTCGTCACCTGTAAGACTGTGCATCGGGATCTCCATTGAAAGAATCCCCGATGAGTGGGTCGGCACCCGCGAAAGTTCCGTCCGGGCATCGGTAATCAATGCGGTCGAAGGTTGATAGGGATGCAACTGTGCACCGGGGTGGGCACCCTGCTGATTCAGGGTGGCGGACTGCCGCATCCCTGCCAAAGTCATCGGTCCGGGTTAAGATTCGCACTGAACCCGGATTTTGGAAGAACAAACAATGAATGACGACGATTTTTCAGAAAAAGACTGGCGCAGGCTGTTAAGCCATCTCGGCGAAAATCCCGATCGCCAGGGTCTGCGCGACACGCCGCAGCGCGTGGACAAGGCGTGGAAACACTGGACCTCCGGCTACGACCAGGATCCGGCGGAGATACTCAAGGTATTCGAGGATGGCGCGGAACAATACAACGAGCTCATCGTGGTCCGCGGGATTCCGGTCTATAGCCATTGCGAACACCATCTTGCGCCGTTCTTCGGATGGGCAACCGTCGGTTATACGCCGAGCGGCAAGATAGTCGGGCTTTCCAAACTGACCCGGCTGGTCGACTGTTTCGCGAAGCGCCTGCAAGTGCAGGAGCGCCTGACCATGCAGATCGCCGAATCGTTCATGAAGCATGTGGAGCCGTTGTCCGTGGGCGTGGTGATCCGGTGCCGTCATATGTGCATGGAAAGCCGCGGTATCCGGACGCCCGGACAGGAGACGGTGACTTCCGCTCTGTTGGGTGAGATGCGGAACAATCTCGGACTGCGCACCGAATTTCTTGCCATGGCACGCGAGAAGGACTGAACGTCGTTCGCAGGCTGCGCTCCGCACCCGCAACCTTGGTAACAAGTCGCTGGTAACATACGGTATCAATCTTTTTTTACCGGACGCCTTCGATGACTGACCATGTAGTTAGCCGCCTGCTGATCGACCTTGATCCGCCGTACGCGCGCCATTGGTGCGGCGGCGATGCATTCCGCTCCGCCTTCTTCAATGCACTCTCGATGAGCTTCCCGGTAGGCGAGCAATTCTTCATCGACGCGGTGCGCGATGGCTTCAAGGCGTTGCCTGCGGACCGGCAGGAGAGCTACAGGCAGGAAGTGCAGGGGTTCATCGGGCAGGAGGCAACGCACCGCCGCTTGCACGCACTATTCAACAATCATCTCGAATCGCAGGGCCTGGAGAATCATTGGGGCCCGCGCGCGCTGCAGCGCCAGAAGATGCTTGAAGGCGCCGACAAGCGTCACTGGCTCGCGATCACCGCGGCCTATGAGCACTTTACCGCCATCTTTGCTGAGTGGATGCTTCGGCACCACGACCTGCTGGACGACTGCGAGCCGCGCATGAAAACCATGTGGTTATGGCATGCCGCCGAAGAGTCGGAACACAAGTCCACCGCTTTCGACCTGTACCAGGCGCTGGGCGGCAGCCATACGTGGCGCATTACCTGGTTTCGCCGCATTACCTTCTTCTTCCTCACCGATGTCCTGCGCCAGACCGTGCACAACCTGAGGCGCGATGGCAGCCTGTGGAAATGGTGTACCTGGAAAAGCGCTGCCGTCTCTCTGTTTGGCCAGCGCGGCCTGATCAGGGAGACCTGGCGACCATGGCGCGAATACCTCCGGCGCGATTTCCACCCGAGGCAGCAGGACACCGAACTCTCGCGCCGCTGGCTGGCGGAAAATGCCGGCAGCTATACGCCGGTCGGTTCAACCTGATTACATTTCAATAAAAAAATTCGGAGGGGACATGATTGAGTTAAAAGACATCCGGTATGTACGCCTCGGTACGCGCAACGTCGGCCAGGCGACCGAATATGCGCAAAAGATTCTCGGACTGGAACTGGTGCGCAAGGAGCAGGGCGCCTGCTATTTTCGCAGCGATAATCGCGACCACACGCTGGTCTACTTCGAAGGCGATCCGCGCGATCACACGGTTGCGTTCGAGCTGGCGAATGCGAGCGAATTCCAGGCGGCGGCGACCGCGTTGTCCGATGCCGGCTACCAAGTGGTGTCGGGGAGCAGGGAAGCATGTGATCAGCGCGCGGTAGGCAACTTCATCAACTTCAAGGATCCGAGCGGCAACAGCATCGACCTGGTGCTTCGTCCGCATCACAGCGGACGCCGGTATTTTCCGTCACGCGACGCGGGTAT
>JBBWZW010000010.1:0-4926 GCA_039649305.1 Burkholderiales bacterium | reverse complement strand
TCAAAGTTGCTGTATTCATGCTATGGCCTCCTTGCCGCTGTACGGTTCCGGTTCGGCGCCGCCGGCTTCGGGCGGCGCATTCTGCGGGATGAAATCTTCGACCTTGCCGGGCAGGCTGTAGGCATAGGGCCAGCGATACACGACCGGCAGGTGCGGACCCCAGTTGCCGTGGACCGGCGGCGTATCCGGCGTCTGCCATTCGAGCGAAGCGGCCCGCCAGGGGTTGCCATCGGCCCGCCTGCCGCGGAACGCACTCCAGATGAGGTTGAACACAAACAGCAGCTGCGCCATGGCGACGATCAGCGCAACCACCGTGATGAATGTGTTCAGCGCGTGCGCAGACTTTGGAATGAACGCGTACTGTTCGAACGAGTAGTAGCGCCGCGGCATGCCAAGCATCCCGAGGTAATGCATCGGAAAGAAGATCGCGTAAGTGCCGAGGAAGGTGACCCAGAAATGTATCTTGCCCAGCGTGTCATTCAACATGCGGCCGGAGACCTTCGGGTACCAGTGATAGATGCCGCCGAACACGACCAGGATCGGCGCCACACCCATCACCATATGGAAGTGCGCGACGACGAAGTAGGTGCTCGACAGCGGGATGTCGACGCTGACGTTGCCGAGAAAAAGACCGGTCAGTCCGCCGATCAGGAAGGTGCTCAGAAAAGCCAGCGCAAACAGCATCGGCACCGTCAGGTGGATGTCGCCCCGCCATAGTGTCAGTACCCAGTTGTAGACCTTGATCGCGGTCGGTACCGCAATGATCAGGGTCGTGGTCGCGAAGAAGAAACCGAAGTACGGGTTCATCCCGCTGACGAACATGTGATGCGCCCATACCACCACCGATAGCACGCCGATCGAAAGCGTGGCCCACACCATGGTGCGATAGCCGAAGATGCTCTTGCGCGCATGCACGCTGATCAGGTCGGAGACGATGCCGAAGGCCGGCAACGCAACGATATAGACCTCGGGATGGCCGAAGAACCAGAACAGGTGCTGGAACAATAGCGGGCTGCCGCCCTTGTAGCTGGTGACCTGTCCCATCGATACCAGCGCCGGCATGAAGAAGCTGGTGCCAAGGGTCTTGTCGAGCAGCATCATGAGTGCGCTCACAAGCAGCGCCGGAAACGCCAGCAGGGCGAGGATGGTCGCGACGAAAATTCCCCATACTGAAAGCGGCATGCGCAGCAGGGTCATGCCCTCGGTCCGGGCTTGCAGCACCGTGGTTACGTAGTTGAGGCCGCCCATCGTCGCGGCGACGATGAAAATTCCGAGCGACACCAGCATCAGGATGATGCCCCAGTCGTTGCCGGGCGTGCCTGGGAGGATGGCTTGCGGCGGATAGAGCGTCCAGCCCGCGCCGGTCGGTCCGCCCGGCACGAAGAAGCTCGCCATCAGCACCAGCACCGACAACAGGTAGACCCAGAAGCTGAGCATGTTCAGGTACGGGAATACCATATCGCGCGCGCCCACCATCAGAGGAATCAGGAAATTCCCGAAGCCGCCGAGGAACAGGGCGGTGAGCAGGTAGATCACCATGATCATCCCGTGCATGGTCACGAACTGGTAGTAGGCCGGGGCGTCGATGAATGCAAATTTGCCCGGATAGCCGAGCTGCAGCCGCATCAGGTTGGACAGCGCAACGCCGACCAGGCCGACCGCGATCGCGACGATCGAGTACTGGACGGCAATTACCTTGTGATCCTGGCTCCAGACGTACTTGGTCCAGAAACTCTGTGGTCCGTGTGCCGCATCATGATCGCCGTAGGCCAGCTCTCTTCTCCGTTGCTGTCTTACTTCTGCGCCTTCTGCCCGGGCGCTGCTGTACCGCTGACCGATTTGATGTAGGCGACCAGCGCATTGAGCTCATCTTCGCCAAGGTCGATCTTCGGCATGATCGGTGGGAAGCCTTTCACCACCCGCTTCGACGGGTTGGCGATTTCATCCTTCAGGTACGCGTCGTCGACCAGTGCGGTGGACCCATCCGCCATGGTTTCCGTCTTGCCGTACAGTCCCTTCCAGGTCGGGCCCACGCCCGGGCTGCCGTCGAGGGAATGGCAAGCGACGCACCCCTTGGACTGAGCCAGGGTTTTGCCTTGTTCCATCAGCCCCTCAGGCGTAGCAGGTCCGGCCACACCGGCGCCACCGCCTTTCGCGCGCTCCATCGTCTTTGCAAACGTCGGTTGCGCTGCAAGCCATGTCCGGAACGCGGCCTCCTCCTCCACCACTACATAGGCGCGCATGTTGTAGTGACCCACGCCGCACAACTGCGCGCACATGACTTCATAGCGGCCCGCCTTGGTGGGCGTAAACCAGAATGAGGTCACCATGCCGGGCACGATGTTCATGCGGCCGCGGAACTGCGGAACATAAAAATCATGCAGCACATCGTCTGAACGCAGCAGCAGTTTGACCGGCTTGTTGAGCGGCAGGTGCACTTCACCTGCGGTGATGAGCACGTTGTCGTGCGCGACCGGATCGTCGGGATCGAGCCCGAATGGATTGGTGCCGCTGATGAGACGCACCTGGGTCGGCGCCAGCTTGCCGTTCGCATCCGGAAAGCGGAAGTGCCATTGCCATTGCTTACCCACCACGTCCACCACCATTGCATCGTGCGGCGCCTGGACATAGTCCGCGTAGACAAACAGGCCGGGCGCGAGCAATGCAATGATGCCGACCGAAGTGAAAATGGTCAGGCGTCGTTCCAGCTTATGGTTGTCCGGTTCATAAGCTGCGCGATGGCCGTCTCGATGACGAAAGCGCCACAGCGAATAGGCGATGAAAAAATTGATGATGACGAAGAACGCGCCGGTGATGACCAGGGTGATCGCGAGCGTGTCATCCATCTTGCTCCAGTTGGATGCGAGGGGCGTCAGCCACCATGGCGTCACAGCATGGAACAGCAGCGAGCCGACGACGATGACGATAAGAGCGATAGCGATGGCCATATCGATACTCTTCCTCGCGGATGGTCAAGCAAGAGCCGGCGAAAGAAGATGTTGCGCTCTCGTCGGCCGGTAAGTTCACCGGGAGCGTCAGCGCTCCGCGTCCGGCCGTTTCAGCTTCCAGTACATCGCTGCCGCCGTTATGCCGAAGACCAGGTGGGCGACGAACGTCGCCAGCCCTCGCATATCGACAAACCAGGGCAGGAAGCGAGTCATGCCGTAGAAATTGAATACGTATAGCACCAGCCCGAACACCGCTCCTGTGAGCAGCACCAGGCCGAGGCTGGAGTCCATGTGGAATGGCGCGATGAGCGCGCACAGGATCATGCCGAAAACGATACCCAGGACATAGTGGATGACGAGTGCGAGAGCGACCGCGCCCAGGTTGAATCCGGTCGACTGCAGCACATCCGTTCCCATCAGGATGGCGGCAATCTTGCGAGAAGCTATCCACGGACTGGTGCCGACAACGAGGGAAGACCAGAGCAGCTCCAGTACCATCAGGACTGCGCCGGCGACAAATCCGGCAACTGCTGCAGCGGGCCAGTCGGGCGCGCGATGTGCCCAACGATGCGAACTCAGGTCAAGTTCCATAGTGATCCCCCGAATGATTCGATGGAATACAAGGCGGTGCAGCGTGGTCGGGTGTGCCCCGTTTGATCATACCGGGAGGCAATACTCAACGAGGTTCAGTATAGGCAGCTTTATCCAACTTTCAACATGTATCGCACAGTCAATAGTCGGGCATCAAATTCGGGGGAGGCCGCGTTTCCCATGAATATGGGAGGGGTTATTCGAGTTCTTGCGTGAACTCGATCACGTTGCGGTCGGGGTCCCTGACGAATAGTGACCTGCTGCCGCTTTCGAAGTCGACCGGACCGCCGGAGAGCGCGATGCCTGCCTGCTCCAATGCCGATTTCATGGCGAGGACATCGGTCACCGCGAATGCGAAGTGGGTGTAGCCCGGATGTTTTTCCGGCACGTCCATCAAAACGTTCCTTGAAGAAGAAGCAGCGGCATTCAGGATGAAGTTAACGACAACGCCGGACGGGTGGGTCATGATCGCGACCGGCTCGGGACCGATCGGGCCGGCGATGAACTCGAACCCCATTCGTTCGTAAAACGCGCGGCTACGCGTCAGGTCCCATACGCGGATGCCGACATGCGCGATTCCCTTGATCAGTGAGCCTGCGGTCATTGTCATTCCAGTGAGTTGGCGGATGAATAATGGTGCAAATTTTGTTGAAGAATCTTTTGTTGCTGGCCAGAACTTTTTCCCATACGCTGAATCAATGTCACGTCGCCACGATAGCAATTCGCGGCGCGCAAGGGATTGAGAGACCAAGGAGTCATGGAACAAATATTAAGTGTGTTGTACGGCATATCAGGACTCGCCGCTTCGGCGTTATATGTCCCGCAAATTTTGAAGTACCACCGCGACCAGAATGCCTGCAAGTCGATCTCTCTTTTTTCTTGGGCTGGCTGGATCGCTGTCACCGCAGTGTCGATCATCTACGCGCTTTACGTAATAAAAAGTTATCTGGTGGCCGTGGTCGCAGGGACCAGTGTTGTCGCACAGTCTACTGTGCTGTTCTACGGCATCAGTGCCCGGCTCGCAAAACGGCAGCAGACTAGCCAGGACAGGATTGAGCTCGGAAGCACAAGCAGCTAAGTACCCGCTCAGAATAAATTGTGAGCGTCTGCGGCTCTTGCCGGCGCGCTGCGGCGTTGCCAGTCCCGTTCAGTGCTCGCACTGCGGCGGCCCAGGCGCCTTGCATCGCATCCGGCCAAAGCCGCATCCATCTCACACTTTATTCTGAGCGGGTCCTGAAAAAGTTGTCGGGTTCATGCTATTCGCGGTCTCGTATGCGATGCAAGTCGGACGCGGCGACGCCGATGTCATAGTATTGCGATTCTTCCGCCCGGCTCTCGACCGCCATCACGCCGCAATGGTGCAAGTCCTTGAAATCGCCATAGGGGA
>JBBWZW010000009.1:0-8886 GCA_039649305.1 Burkholderiales bacterium | reverse complement strand
GCCCCATGACGATCCGGTCGCAGTTGATTTCGCGTGCAACGCGAACGATGGTTTCGGCACTGGGTCCTACTTCGACTCGCGTCTTGTAAGGGATGGCGGCAGCGTCGAGCAGGGCTTGTGCCGGGGCCAGTTCTTCGATGCCGGTTTCCTGTTGGAGCCGGTGAAGATCGCCGCGTTTGAAAAATCCCGCCACATAGCGCGGAACAGCACTCTGTACATTCAGCAAATGAACTTCCACCGGTTCTTCGCGACAGATCGTCATGATTTCGGCGATAGCTGACTGCATCTGTGCGCCGGCGCCAATCGGAATAAGTACTTTTCTCATGTCTCCGTCCCCTTTGAATTGAAGTTATTTCCGGTAGAACAGCGCAGGTCAGGCGCGCGAAGCAGCGACTTCCGCAGGTGCCCGGCCCTGTAGCCATTTGCCGACCGCGACCACCGCCAATGCGCCTATGACCGATGGCAGGAAATGCAGGTTATGGTGGCCGTCCGCCCATACCTTGATAGCGGGATCGGAGAAGGCCATTTCACCGGCAACCCAGCCGAGCAGGGCCGCGCCGATGGTGATAATTACGGGGAAGCGGGTCATCAGTTTCAGAATGAGCGTGCTGCCGTAAATGATCAGCGGGATGCTGATTGCCAGGCCGACCACCAGCAGGACAACATTGCCCTTGGCCGCGGCTGCGACGCCGATCACGTTGTCGAGGCTCATGACCAGGTCGGCGATGATGATGGTCTTGATTGCAGCCGTCAGGTTCGAATGACCTTCGAGATCGGCCTCGCCATCGTCACCCTTCAGGAGTCCGACGCCGATCCAGAGGAGCAGGGCCGCGCCGGCCAGTTTGAGATAGGGCAGGGACAGCAGATACACGGCGAAGAAAGTCAGGACAATCCGCAGAACGATCGCGCCGATGCTGCCGAACAGGATCGCTTTCTTTTGCTGTTTGGGTGGGAGTGAGCGGCTGGCGAGGGCGATGACGACTGCATTGTCACCGCTGAGCACTATATTGATCAGGATGATCTGGGAAAGGGCAAGCCAGAATTCTGGCGTCGCAAGCATGGACATTCGTGTCTCCGTATCGATTTAGAAGGGGGGCCAAAGGTTGGTCCCCGGCTTTCTAAAAGGATAAAGAGGGTCGCTGTCGCACACCTGTCGCTTGCCTTTCGCCACGCTTTCCCGAGGCTTACACCAGGCTTACAAGCTCCTGGCCATGGTTGGAGGAAAGAAGATGGTGAAAGTATTACCGATGCCATCAAGGTCTTCTTCGAGGGTGATGCGCGCCTTATGCAGTGCCGCGATTTCGCTCACGATGGCAAGTCCAAGTCCGCTGCCTTCAGTATGCGTTCCCAGCAGGCGATGGAAACGCTCGAATATCCGTTCGCGTTCTTCGACAGGAATACTGGGGCCGTCATCGCTGACCGACAGTTGCGGTTGCTCGCCGTGCGCGACTTTGACTGTGGCGCGGCCGCCGTCCTGGCTGTAGCGCACTGCATTATCGATCAGGTTGTTGATCAACTCCCGCAGGCGATGTGGATCGCCATCGATCATTGCCGCGGACCCCGCGCCTTCGAAGCCGAGGTCAATGTTGCGCTTGAGCGCTTCCGGCACCCATTCCATCGTGATTTCGAGCGCAAGCGCGTTAAGGTCCATTGTTTGCAGGTGGATGGCGGCCACCGCTCCCGGCTCGTTGCGTGCCAGGGACAGCAGTTGCCCGACGAGGCGTGACAGCCGGTCGGCGCTGACATACAGCCGCGCGACTGACTGCTGCAGTTGGGCGGGATCGCTCTCGCGCAGGGCGAGCTCGATCTGCGCCTTTATCCCGGCGACCGGCGTCTTGAGCTGGTGGGCAGCATCGGCGATGAACCGGTTCTGGAAATCGAGCGTCTTGCCGAGGCGGTGCATCAGGTCATTGACTTCTTCCACCAGCGGTCGCACTTCGCCCGGAACGTCGCGTATCCCGATTGGGCTGAGATCGAGATGGGACCGGTCCGACACCGCTTGCTTCAGCCGCTGCAGCGGAATAAGGCCGCGCGCCACGCCGAAATAAACAGTCGCCGTTGCCAGCACAATCAGCAACAGCTGCGGAAGTACAACGCTGGCGAGGATATCGCGCGTGAGCCGGTTTCGCTTGTTGAGTGTTTCCGCTACCTGCACCAGCACGACGCCGGAAGTTGCGTTATCGTCGAATGACAAGTGGGCAGCGACGACGCGCACCGGTTCGCCGTGCAGGACAGCGTCATAGAAGAGCGGTGTGCCGCCCTTGGGCCTGGCCGACGGCGGGCGGTGGAGTGCGGGATCTCCGCCTATAAAACGTCCGTCTGCGGTGGAAACTTTGTAATGGAGGCGATCGTCCTGGTCGATACGCAGGACCCTTTCCGCCGCGGGCGAGATCTCAAGTTTCGGCCCCGAGCCATTGGGTTTGACATGCAGGAAGATTTCCCTCGCCACCTCCTGGAGGGAGCGGTCGTAGGCCTGGTTGGAGAAGTTGAGCGAGGTCGAGTAACTGATCAGTGTGTCGAGAATCAACAATCCAAACAGCGGTCCGAGCAGCCATGCGAGCAGCTTGCGTTGCAGCGTCGGTTCAAGCCGATGCATTGCTGAACTCCAGCAGATAGCCCATTCCCCTGATGGTGCGTATCCGGCAGCCATAGGGTTCGAGTTTTTTGCGGACGCGGTACACGTAGACTTCTATCGCATTAGGACCGACTTCGTCACCCCATCCATAGAGATGATTCGTCATGTGCTCCTTGCCGACCACACGTCCTTCTTTCAAAAGCAGCAATTCGAAAACGGCAAGTTCGCGTGCCGACAGTTCAACCGGCTGATCATCGTGGAACAAGCGCCTTCCCGCGCTATCGAGCCGGAGGCGACCATAGACCAGGTCCGGTGTCGAACTGCCTTGGCCCCTGCGCAGCAATGCACGCACGCGCGCCTCGAGTTCGGGCAGGTCAAACGGTTTCAGGACATAGTCGTCCGCTCCCAGGTCGAGGCCGCGCACCCGGTCCGACAACGCGTCGCGAGCGGTAAGCATCAGTACGGGAACTGCGGATTTCCGGGACCGCAGGCGCCGCAGGATATCAAAGCCGTCGAGCCCGGGGAGGCCGACATCGAGGACCACCAGGTCGTAGGTTTGTACCGATAGTGCTTTGTCGGCTTCATCGCCATTGCCGACGAGATCGACCGCATAAGCGGACTGCACCAACGCCCGATAGAGCGCATCGGCAAGGATCTCGTCATCCTCCACCAGGAGAATTCGCATTGCATTCCTGTCTATGTTGTTGCCAATAGGTTCGATTCTTCGCCGGCGATTCTAACGCAATGGGACATTTGCGCGGGGCTGGCGCGAGTCCGGAGCCGGTTATCTCTTCAGGAAGGCATCCATTACTTCTCGTCCAACAGCCGGATCGTCAGTGAAGAAACCGTCGATGCCGGCTTGCAGAAATGCGGTGATCTCCGCTGCAGCATCGCCTCGTTCCGAGCGCGATTCCGTATCACCCCGCCGCAGGTTCGCCGGCAGGAACGGGTTCTCGGGACGGAAGGTATAAGGGTGGACCAGCAGCTTCGCGGCGTGTGCATTCCGTACCAGCGAGGTCGGGCTGCCGAGGTTCTTTTGCCGGTCGCGCGGGATGACCAGCTCCTTTGCAGGACCGATGCCGTTCGCATAGGTTGCCACCTCAAGCAAACCGGCTGCGCTTGCGATATCGGCATAGCTGCGCTTGTCACCGGACAGGCGGAAGTCTTCGGGCTGTCCGGATGCCGACATCAACTGGATCAGCGGCAAGTCGGTCAGCGCGCGCAGTTCCTTCAGGTTGGCCACTTCGAACGACTGGATGAAGACCTGGGCTTGCTTCCCGCGATAGCCGTTGGCGTGCAAGATGTCCACGAGGCGCTTTTCAAGGGGCAGGTTGATCGCCTTGAAGTAACTCGGGTGTTTGGTTTCGGGGTAGATCGCGATCGTGCGCCGGGTCTCCGCGGCTTTGCGTTTTGCCAGATCGATGATCTCTTGCAGCGTCGGAATCCGGAACTGGCCGTTAAAGCTGGTGTTCGCCGGACGGTTTGCCGGAATACGCTCGGTGACACCCAGGGTCTTGAGTTCGGCCAATGTGAAATCTTCGGTAAACCAGCCTGTGATCGGGACGTTGTCGATCATTTTGGTTGTCTTGCGCGAGGCGAACTCCGGCTTGCCTGCGACGTCCGTCGTTCCGGAGATTTCATTTTCGTGGCGCGCTACCAGGACACCGTCTTTTGTGATGACAAGATCCGGTTCGATGGCATCGGCGCCATCTTCTATCGCCTTCGCATAAGCCTCGAGCGTGTGTTCGGGGCGCAAGGCGCTGGCTCCTCGATGCGCAATCACCAGCCTGGCCGGCAAGGGGACTGCTGCAGGGGTGCTGTCGCAGTATCCGACTGTCGGCGCCAGACTGGAAATGATTGCGACCAGGGCCGCACCGCTGAAGGTTTTCATTTTCTTGCGGTTTTTAAATGCGGGCTGTGCGGCTTGCGGTGCTCGAGCAGGGCAATGACCGCTTTCACGATGCCAAACATGACGGCGCGGTCCCTGGCAGGGTGGTCCGAGAAGTGCACAACAACAGGTCCGATCAGCGCGCTGCAGTTGTGCCCGTCTTCCGGCTCTTTGCGATAGGAGATGGCGAGTTCGTACTCGGTCATCAGGGGTCCGCAGGCCTTCCAGTCGCGGGTCCATTTGGGAAGCGCCCTGGTACCCTCCCAGAGGGTCCCGGCGCTTTCGTAGAACTCTTCCACTTCATGATGGCCCAGTAAATGCGCCAGGTGCCGTTCCTGTGCAACGCAGCTTCGGAAATACTCTTCGTCACTCATACGCATGGTTCGCCCCCGGGCGTTATTTGAATTGTTCTGAATGCAGGCCAGGACTGTAATATTACCCAGATATGCGAATGTAAGCCGGGCCCGTTCTTTTTTCGCGCTCTTTTTTCGATTAACACGCATAGTCACCGAATGATTAACCTGCGCTATCTCACACGACAATTCCCGCACGCCGGCCGTGTGGAAGCCATCCTTCTTCGTGCCGGCAGGCATGGCGAGGTGCAGTCGGTTCCAGCCGCCATGTCGATCGCCGGGCGAGGCCTGGAAGGAGATCATCGCGCACAAGGCGGCCGGCCAGGCGGGGCACGCCAGGTCACCTTGATTCAATACGAACATTTGCCGGTGATTGCGGCGCTGTCGAAAATGGCGCGTGTCGATGCCGCACTGTTGCGACGCAACCTCGTGGTGTCCGGACTGAATCTGCTTGCGGCACGCACACTGTTTAAGGATCAGCCTCTGATACTTAAGCTCGGTGACGGGATTGTGCTTGAGGTGACGGGTGCGTGTGAGCCCTGCTCAAGGATGGAAGAGGCGCTCGGCGCCGGAGGTTATAACGCCCTGCGCGGGCATGGCGGGCTGACCGCTCGCGTGCTCGTGGGCGGCATGCTGCACATCAACGATACAGTGATATGCCGACCGTCGACGGCCCTCTGAACGCGGCTATGTTATCTGTTTGTCATTAAACGCTGGCCGTCGGACGGAGAAAGGAAAAAAGTACAAACCGCAGGCTGCGGTATAATACAGGTACTCCGTGGCAGCACTCTCTGTCTGGTCTGGTGCAAAAGCTCCTCATCTCTCACAGTCCCCGGTTACACGTGCGGTAGTGTCTTGCGTGCTGACATTCGTTACTTTTCGCCATCTACCGCCTGCCCGCAGGTCCTCTGTTCCTGACGGTCATGACTGAGCGGCCGTTCAATACACAGCTTTCAGCCGACTGCTTCGGCTGCAGTTTCCCTTTTATTTTGGAACCACCCATGGCAAAAGAAGAACTCCTAGAAATGATGGGCCTCGTTGAAGAGGTACTTCCGGATTCACGTTTTCGCGTCAATCTTGAAAACGGCCATCAACTGGTCGCTTACACCTCTGGCAAAATGCGCCAGAACCATATCCGTATCTTGGCCGGCGACAAGGTCTCGCTCGAACTTTCCCCGTACGATCTCAGCAAGGGGCGCATCACATTTCGCCATCTTGAGACTCGTGGTCCAGGGCCTGCCAGGGGGCAGCGCCGGCGCTACTAAACGGAGGCAGTTATTGTGAGCCAGGAACGCAGCATTGACCGCATGGCGGGAGCGGAAGCCATATCCGCAAAAGCGAAAGAAATCGGGGCCGAGTATGGCGTAGTCATCTCGGAATGCACCTGGGATATCGGCAAGGATTTCTCGCTCCAGCATGCACACCGTCTCGATATCTGTACCGAAGCAAAAACGGTCCGGCTCTATTTCCCCGACCTGGAGCTCACAACGTCAGGCAATGACGGCAGGGCGGAGCGATGTGAAGACCGGCTGCGCCGGGCCATATCGCAATTATCGGCACTGTCAGGTTCGGCGACGTATACATTTCGGTAGTAACCATTTCATCCGTGGGTAGCAGGCGGAGTGAGCTTTGTCTGCGGCCGCAATTTGATTTCCACGTCAAATCGTAGTTTTTTTGTCAACCGCACGAACCACTGCTGCGCAGGAACACTCCCATGAGCATCACCAGCTCACGGATCGCAGCCGCGGCAATGCCAAACAACAACACTCGCAAGTCCACACCCGCATCGAATGAAGCCGCCGATGGTTTCGTGCGTGTCCGTGGAGCACGTGAACACAACCTCAAAAACGTCGACCTCGACATCCCCCGCAACGCGCTGGTCGTCTTTACGGGTGTATCGGGCTCGGGTAAATCGTCGCTTGCTTTCGGCACGCTGTACGCGGAGGCGCAGCGGCGCTATCTCGAATCGGTCGCTCCCTATGCGCGGCGCCTGTTTCATCAGCTAGGTGTGCCTGAAGTCGACTCCATTGATGGTTTGCCGCCCGCGGTGGCGCTCCAGCAGCAACGCGGTACGCCGACCACTCGCTCCTCTGTCGGCAGTGTCACCACGCTGTCCAATCTGCTGCGGATGCTTTATTCGCGTGCGGGTACATATCCACGCAACCAGCCGCATCTCGACGCCGAGGCATTTTCGCCGAATACCGCAGCGGGCGCCTGCCCGCAGTGCCATGGACTGGGCCGCGTCTACGAGGTGACGGAACGCTCGATGGTCCCGGATGACTCGCTGACCATACGCGAACGCGCTGTCGCGGCGTGGCCGCCTGCGTGGCATGGCCAGAACCTGCGCGACATGCTGGTTTCCCTCGGTCATGACATCGACCGTCCGTGGCGCGAGTTGCCCAAAAAATTACGTGACTGGATCCTTTTCACCGACGAGCAGCCGGTTGTGCCGGTCTATATCGGGTTTGAGCCCGACGAGGTGAAACGCGCGATCAAGCGCAAGGAAACACCTAGCTACCAGGGCAATTTCTCCAGCGCCAGGCGGTATGTGATGGAGACTTTTGCCACCACGCCGAGCGCCACGATGAAGAAGCGCGTGTCGCAGTACATGGTGAGCAGCGAATGCCCGCAATGTCATGGCAAACGCTTGCGTCGCGAATCGCTGTCGGTGACTTTTGCCGGCATGGATATCGCCGATATGTCGAGACTTCCTCTGAATCGCATGGAGGGCATTTTGCGGCCGTATGCGCAGGGGAAGGTGGCCGCACTGACGAAGATGGCGCAGGAGCATCCGGAACAGGCGCTGGTGGCGCAACGGATTGCCGAGGATTTGCTGGAACGGATCGCCGTACTGCTCGACCTTGGCCTCGGCTATCTGTCGCTGGAACGAAGCACGCCCACGTTATCGCCGGGTGAGCTTCAGCGCCTCCGACTTGCCACCCAGGTACGTTCGAATCTCTTCGGTGTCGTGTATGTGCTCGACGAACCGTCGGCGGGACTGCATCCGGCGGACACAGAGGCGCTGCTGCGCGCGCTCGACCGCTTGAAGGCATCAGGCAATTCGCTGTTCGTCGTCGAACACGAGATCGATGTAATCCATCACGCTGACTGGATCGTCGATGTCGGTCCGGCGGCCGGCGAGCAAGGCGGCCGCATACTTTACAGCGGCCCGCCCGAAGGGCTTAAGCGGGTAGACGAATCGCAGACCCGACGACATCTTTTCGGCGGGCAGGCGCTTACCGATCGCTCACCGCGAACGCCGAAGGGCTGGTTGAGCCTCGGCGGCGTGACCCGCAATAATCTCCACAAGCTGGATGTCGATTTTCCGCTCGGCGTGATGACGTCGGTGACCGGCGTTTCCGGTTCGGGCAAGTCCAGCCTGGTGAGCCAGGTGCTGGTGGAACTGGTCGCCGGACATCTCGGCCACCAGATTCCCGCGGACGAGGATGAAGGAAGTGGACTGGAGCGGGCGGTGGTGGTGACGCTCGGCGGCCAGATAACCGGCGGGATGGATGCGATCAAGCGTTTGGTGCGGGTCGACCAGAAGCCGATCGGACGCACACCGCGATCCAACCTCGCTACCTACACCGGATTATTCGATCATGTGCGCAAGCTGTTCGCCGCGACAAAGACTGCCCGCGCCCGTCGCTACGATGCCGGACGTTTTTCATTCAACGTCGCCAAGGGCCGGTGCGAGCATTGTGAGGGCGAAGGCTTTGTCATGGTCGAATTGCTGTTCCTGCCGAGCGTATATGCACCTTGCCCGACATGCCACGGGGACCGCTATAACGCGAAGACGCTCGAGATTACGTATCGCGACAAGAACATTGCCGAGGTGCTCGGGCTGACGGTTGACGCGGCCGCAGAGTTCTTTGTCGAAGAGCCGCAGGTGCTGCGCTCACTCAATGTGTTGCAGGAAGTCGGCCTCGGCTACCTGCGCCTTGGCCAACCCGCTACAGAACTGTCCGGCGGTGAAGCGCAGCGGATCAAGCTCGCGAGCGAGCTACAACGGGTACAGCATGGCAATACCCTCTATATCCTTGATGAGCCTACGACCGGACTACATCCGT
>JBBWZW010000001.1:0-12466 GCA_039649305.1 Burkholderiales bacterium | reverse complement strand
GGCGTGGGGTGATTCGGGAGTCGGCGAAATAGTCGCGTCACGTTCGCTCTGCGAATGTTGTAGGTTGGGATGCAATCCCAACGTTCGGGCCCGTGAGCGACAGACGGCTTCCCTGCATGGTGCGGAGGGGCGCGTACGAAGAAAAGCGATCGATGGGCAAAGTAAGAATGATGGGATAACATCCCAACCTACGTACTACCTAAACCAACCAAACCCCCGCCTACTTCGCCACCTGCCCCCACCGCGCCAGATCATCCCGAATAATCGTCGCCAGCTGCTCCGGCGTACTGGCCTCCGCAATAATCCCCTGCGACGCAAGCTTGTCGCGAATTTCCGGCATAGCCGCGATCTTCACCATATGCGCGTTCAGCAATTGCACGATTTCCTTCGGCGTACCAGCGGGCGCCATCAAGGCGAACCAATTGGTGGCGTCGAAACCGGGCAAACCGGATTCAGCCATCGTCGGAATGTCGGGGCTGAAAGGCAGCCGTTTCGAGCTCGCTACCGCGAGCACTTTGAGCGAACCCTTTTTGACCATCGGCATGGACGACGTCACGCTGTCGAAAAACATATGCACATTCCCGGCGATCAGGTCGGACATCACGGTACTGCTGCCCTTGTAAGGCACATGGACAATGTCCAGCCCCCCGCTCTGCGACTTGAGCATCTCGAGTTCCATGTGGGACAGGGTGCCGTTACCCTGCGAGGCCGCATTGAGCTTGCCGGGATGCGCCCTGGCCAATGCGATCAACTCCCTGACCGAATTGGCCTTTACCGAAGGGTGCACCACCAGGATGTGTGGGACCTGCCCCGCTATCGATATCGGCGCAAAGCTCTTTTCGATGTCGAATCCCAGCTTGCCATACACGTTCGCAGCAATGCAGATCGAACCGGAAGCGAGCATCAATGTGTAGCCGTCAGGCGCGGATTTGGCAGCGATGTCGGTGCCGATCGTGCCACCGGCGCCAGGCCGGTTTTCGATGACCACCGGCTGGCCGGTCGCTTCGGATAATTTCTGCCCCAGGGTCCGGCCGAGCACGTCGGTGGCGCCGGCCGGGGGAAAGGGAATAATCAGCTTGATCGGTTTGCTTGGGTAGTGCTGCGCTGATGCCGCACCCGTCGCGCCAAGCAACGCGACGGACAATACCAGGCCGGCGGCCCGGAAAAGCTTTTTCATTCAACTTCCTGTGTTTCAAAAACAGTTTTACCAGAGGCGCTTACAGCCCGACAGGATAACCATCCTTGCGATGGTCCGACGCGGCTACATAGGCGCCATTATCCATACGCAGCGCCAACTGCGCACTGCCAAACTCGAGATCGAAGCGCGGTGCGACCTTGACCGGGTGGCCGCGTGCGATCAATCCGTCGATCGCCGCTTGGGGCATGTTCCATTCGACGGCGACGCCATGGTTATCGTCGAGTACACGCCAGCGCGGCGCATCACTGGCCGCCTGCGGGTTCAGCCCCTGGTCCGCGATGCGGCTGGTCATCTGCACATGCCCTTGCGCCTGCATCGAGCCGCCCATCACGCCGAAGCTCATCAGTGGTTTGCCATCGCGCATGAGGAAGCCGGGGATGATGGTGTGGAACGGGCGTCGTCCGGGCGCGACTTCATTCACATGTCCGGGACGCAGGTTGAAGCCCGAGCCGCGATTGTGCAAGGCAATGCCGGTGTCTGGCACCACCACACCGGATCCGAAGCCTTTGAAATTCGACTGGATGTACGACACCATCATGCCGTCGCGGTCGGCCGCGGTCAGGTAGACGGTGCCGCCGCTATGGGGCTGGCCGTAGCGGGCCGGTGCTGAACGCTCGGGATCGATCAGTTTTGCGCGTCGCGCCAGGTAAGCGGGATCGAGCAAATGCTTCGCGGTGACTTCGGTCATGCGGTCCGCATCAGCGACATACTCGTTCAGGTCCGCGAAGGCGAGCTTCATTGCTTCGACCTGCAAGTGCACCGCCAGCGCCGAATCCGGTTCGATGTTTTTAAGGTCGAAATGGTCAAGCATGCCGAGCGCCATCAGCGCTGCGATGCCCTGCCCGTTCGGCCCGATTTCATGCAGCTCGACGTCGCGATAACGTACGCTGATCGGGTCGACCCAATCGCACTTATGTGCGGCGAGGTCGGCCTCGGTGATCGCACCGCCGGTCGCACGCGCGTGCTGCGCAATCGCCCGGGCCAGCTCGCCATGGTAAAAATCTTCCCCTTTGGTGCGCGCAATGCGCTCCAGCGTATTCGCCTGTCCGGGGCAAATGAAACGTTCACCCGGCAGCGGCGCGCGACCATTCGGTGCAAACGCTTCACGATATCCGGGCTGGTCGATCAGGTCACCCACTTGCTGCTGCCATTGCCGATGCACGGTATGCGAAACGAAGTACCCGTCGCGCGCATAACGCAGCGCCGGCTCGAACAGGTCTGCGAACGGCAGCTTGCCGAAACGTTCGGACACAGCGCGCCATGCCGACACAGTGCCCGGAACAGTCACAGCATCCCAGCCGCGTAGCGGCATTTCCTTGTACTTGGAAAAATACTCCCGCGTCCATGCGGCTGGAGCGCGACCCGATGCATTCAGGCCGTGCAGGGTCTTGCCGTCCCAGAGCAGGACAAAGGCGTCGCCGCCTATGCCATTCATGCACGGCTCGACCACGGTCAGCGCAATCGCGGTGGCGAGTGCCGCATCGGCGGCATTGCCGCCTCGCGCGAGCATCTGCAGACCGGCCGCGGACGCCAAAGGCTGCGAGGTGGCGACCACGTTCTCGGCGATCAGCGGCATGCGCTGCGAGGTGTACGGATAACTCCAGAAATCATTTTGTTTTGATTGCATGTTGTCTCGCATGTAAGCAGCCGACCGTGACCGGCTGGAGAAATTATTCAGGATATCAACAGACGACCTGGGGTCGATGGACGCGAATGGCCGACAGTTTGATTGCTGCCAATCGGATTGTGTCCGCTGTGAAATCCAGGGTTCTCAGAATATCAGTTAACGATAAATAATGTGGACAGGCACACGCTGGCGCGACTGGTAATTACAAGAGTAGCGAGCCAAAGTTTCTATAGCGGGCGAGCAAAACTCAGCTCATTACCTTCGGGGTCGACGATGTGAAAGTAGCGTTCGCCCCACGTCGCATCGCGCGGTGCAAACTCGGGAACAAGTCCCGCGGCAAGCGCCTTCCGATACATCGCGTCGACGTCGGATACGTAAATGATTACGCGTCCCCACTGCTTGATCGTCGGAGCATCTACCGCGGCGATCAGGTTCAGGTAGGAGTCTCCCAAGGCGAATGAGGTAAATGGGGCATCGGGGCCTCCGTATTTAAGCGGGAAGCCGAGCGCTTCATAAAAGCGGAAAGCGCGTTCCATGTCGCGCGTTGTGAGGGTGACGGCGCTGAGGGATTCAACGCGTGGTTCCGAAGTCTTGTCATTCATCGTTTTGGCGATTCAGGAAGATTGGCGACGGAACCACTTTACGCCGGTTTACAGATGCAGGCCTGGCCGCATCGTTTCAAATTGGAAATTCACGGTGCGATCCGGGCTATTTTTGTCCTTGCCAATTCACTTAACGACTACTATATTAAATACACCATTCGTTAATTAAAGACCTCCGATGCCCGCCAGGCCTTACAAAAGCGCACTCCGCAAGGAAGCCGAATCCGAAACGCTGCGGCGCATAGTCGCCGCAACCGTCGCGCTGCATGCGGAAAAAGGCGCGATGGCGACCACGCACGGCGAAATTGCAGAGCGCGCAGGGGTATCGGTGCCCACGGTGTACAAGCATTTCCCTACGCGAAATGCGCTATTGCCTGCTTGCATGGGTGCGGTGCGCAAGGAGGCGCCTGTCATCGATGCGGCCGCAATTTTGTCTGCCGGCGATATCGACACCCGGCTGCGCCTGCTGGTGGAAGCCGTGTATACCCGCTACCGGTTTTTCCATCCGTGGATTCGGTGGACATCGGTCGATGCCGTCTCGCTGCCGGAAATCGCGGAAGCGGCCCGCGCGGGACGGCAGCAACTCGAGTCGCTGGTGAAAAACGTACTGGCGAGCAGCTTCGGCGACGAGATTCCTCCACAGTTGCTCGCGCTTGTACTTGTGATGCTGGACTACCCCACCTGGCAGCGCCTCGACGGAATGCTGCCCGATGCGGAGGAAGTGAGCCGGGTTGCGGTGCATGCACTGCAGCTCTTTATAGCCCCCCTGCGAGAAAGTGAGTGAACATCATGGCAACGATCGACACACAATTCGGCACCACCATCGACGAGGTCGCCGATGGCATCTTCCGCATCCACACCCCAATACCGCCCGAAGTGATGCCCGGCGGCTTCTCATTCAATCAATATCTGATTGCGGACCGGCGGCCACTGATCTACCACACCGGGCCACGCAAGCTTTTTCCGGCGGTTTGCGCTGCGATTGAACGCGTGTTGCCGGTTTCGACGCTCTCCTACATCGCGTTCTCGCATGTCGAAGCCGATGAATGCGGCTCGCTGAACGACTTTCTGGATCTGGCGCGCAACGCGGTGCCGGTCTGTGGAGAAGTGGCCGCGATGGTTTCGATAAATGACATTGCCAGCCGCCAGGCGAGGTCTCTGGCAGATGGAGAAGTGCTGGAACTCGGCACACATCGGATTCGCTGGCTTGCTACGCCGCATCTTCCGCATGGGTGGGAATGCTCGATGGCGTTTGAAGAGACGACTCACACGCTGCTGTGCGGGGATCTGTTCACGCAGCCGGGACATCAGCATGCGCCGGTTACGGAAGGCGATATTCTGGAATCGAGCGAGGCATTCAGGATGGAGATGGATTACTACGCGCATAGTCCTGATACGCGGAAGCACCTGACGCGGTTATCGGAGTTGAGGCCTACGACGCTGGCGTGCATGCATGGGAGTGCGTGGCGCGGGAATGGGGCATCGTTGCTGCTTAATCTTGCTGATCGGGTAAGTCCGACGTAGAGTTCCGACTCCAGGCGGCATATGATCCTCCCCTCCTGAAGATTCGGAACACATCCGGCATAATCACCCTCGCGTGCCTCGACCCGCACCGCCGCTGTTCCGATCAACGCACTTCCCGACCATGGGCTACTGATGAAAGCTATTCTTACCGGACACACCCGCGGCCTCGGCGCCTCAATCGCTGCCAGCCTGCTCGCGCGCGGTATCCCCGTATTGGGAATTTCGCGCGGCAGGAATACCGAACTCGAAGAGCGTTTTCCCGACAAGCTGGAACAGGTCGAGCTCGACCTTTCGGATTCAGTCGCGGCTGCGCGCTGGCTCGCCGGTGGCGCATTGCATCGATTCCTGGATGGTTCCGGCTCGGTCCTTCTCATTAACAATGCCGGCATGTTGCAGCCAGTCGGGCCAATCGAGACGCAGGACGTGTTCGCAATTGCACGGGCAGTGAACGTGAACGTTGCGGCGCCGTTGATGCTGGCCAGTGCGGTAGCTGCCGCGAGCCCGAACGCAAGCGAGCGGCGCATCCTGCATGTATCGAGCGGCGCGGCGCGAAACGCCTACCCGGGCTGGAGTGTCTATTGCGCGACCAAGGCCGCACTCGATCAGCATGCGCGCGCAGTGGTCCTGGATCACACGCGCGCCCTGCGCATCTGCAGCCTTGCCCCCGGCGTGATTGATACCGATATGCAGGCGGAAATTCGGGCGACTACGCTCGAACAATTCCCGCTGCGGGAGAAATTCGAAGCGTTGAAGCAAACTGGTGCACTGTCGGATGCCGCTGAATGCGCGAATCGAATGGTGGATTATCTGCTGAGCGAAAAATTTGGCGAAGCGCCGGTTGCGGATCTGCGCGAGCTATAGACGTTCATTACTTTATTGCAGCGCGGAGCGCCCTGGATCCTTCGAGGTAGTGCTCAACCAGTCGCTTCGCAGTCTGCAGCCGTCGTTCCGAATCCGTCGCCAAGGCGCGTCTGACTCCGTCAGCGAGAGCATCGACGCTGACTGCGCCCGGCATGTCCGCGTCCTCCCAGGTGGCGGCGAACTCAACCTGCTTTGTGGAGTTCATCCCATATACCGGGTGGAGAAGATTGATCCGCGGCAGCGCAAACGCCATCGCGACTATCCTGCCGTGCAAGCTGCTGCCGCAGTAGACTCGACTGCCGGCGATCAGCGCGCAGATATCCCAGACATCGAGCGATGTGAATATTTTTACCGATGCACTGCGCATGCGTGCCGCCGCACGCTGGTAACTAAGCAGGTCATCATGCCAGGGCGCTGCGCCGGCGCGAAAAAACACCACGCCGTACCCGGTGGAATGTGCGACCTCATCGAGCCGGCTTGCGATTTCCGCCAGCGTTTCATCATCGCCAAATTCAACGCTGAACTGGACTGCGATATACCCTCGGGCGAACTCCGTCGACATTTGCGCTGCGCGCTCGCGTATTCGCGCGCCGAACAGTTCAGCCAGCATCACAGCGGGATCAGGCAGGAGCTTGGCCGTGATTCCTGCCAAAGCGAGTAGCCACTGTGTTCGCTTGTCGCGAACAGTCACGACATCAGCTGCCTTCAAATTTGACAACACCTCGGCACGCAACGCCGGATCGCGTTGATCCAGGTCCACTCCACCTACAGCGTTGTACGTCACACTGGCTGCGTGCGGAAACAGTTCATGCCCGATGGTATAGGGTGCGAGCGCGGGAATACCCAGTTTGCCTCGCGCCCATTCCAGCTTTTCCTGCGGATGCTGGTCGAAGTGCTTGATGGCTTCCTGCGCCTGGTCCGGCGGCAACAGCATTACCGCGGCCTCCCTGGCATCGCAGCCAAGGAGTTCGCCACCAACGTGCATAATATTGACCTGGCGGTCCCTGCACTGCGTCGAAAGCTCCGCCAGCGCCCGCACTTGATGTCCGCCATAAGGACGCATGTCGCTCGCGGCGAGCCCGGCGAAGATACAATGCTTGTCTTCCAACAACGCGGCGGCGATGTGCGGAAACAGCAGATCGCCGAAGTTGTGGCGATCGAAAGCGCCAAACAGAATAGTGGGAATACCGGTGGATTCGTCGCGTGTCACGGCACAATCATAAACCGCGACGGGAACCATGTACCCCGTTTGGACTCCAGTCAGAATTGAAAGCGATTTTCTCGGAATGGAACACTTCCTGATACAGAACGAATTCGGACAAACCCAGGAATTGGCCGGGGAAGAAGTCGTCGTACCCGGCTACGAGGAACTGCAATTCATCCTGCATGCGTGGCTGTACGACAAGCGCGGCGGTTGGGCTGTGACCGAGCGGTCGTCCGGGAAACGGATTACCAGCGGTCCGCAAGGAACCGAACACACGGCACGCGAACAGCTTGAGCGACAGCTGAAGATACACGGCAAGGATGCCCTCATGCGCGTGTTAGGCAAGGGGAATTTAGCCAGTTGAGGCGGAAAATGCGTCGTCCACAGACACCCAACCGCACTCCATGACGTCCCGCTTAGCAACTAAAGTTTTGCGTTAATCGAAACGCTTTTCCTCTACTTGGGGGATAATGCGCGCCCGGTTTCACTTTGTTGTAGCGCACCTTGCGCCGGCAAACCCGGGAATTTTTTAACTGTTTTGGAAGTACTACATTGGTCACGACTAGAGGCAAGCGCTGGAATGGGAACTTTGATTCCCTTCCGGCAGAGTTTTTGAAGGGCGTCATGGAAAAAATGGCTGAATATGGCGATCGCGTGCAGTTTTCGCTGGTCAGCGCCGGGCCACACCCTAGCTACCAGGTCATGAACACCCTGGAAAAAAAGATGGCATTCGACAGGAATCACCACCTGCTGCGCCCGCAGGAAGACGAGTTTACCGGTGTCAATGCCAGCAAATTCTTCACGCTGGATCAGGTTAAATCGGGAATCGCCGGTGTCGGCATCGGCTCCGGGACCGGCTCGCGGACTTCCCGCGTGGTGCGCGCGCCGGCCGGCACCCGAACCACTGCGGCCAAGTTGCACGACCAGTTTGCAGCCCAGCGCTATGAGTATTTCAGGAATAATCGCCAGACGCTGCCGGCGTCTATTTCCGAGTATTCGGATGAGATTACCGACCTGATGAAGCAAGGGAAATCAGTCGAAGATGCATTTGGCGAGGTTGTGAAGAAGTATTTCTGATGCCCGGGACACCCTGGTGGCCTATGCGGCTCCCGCCGGTCGCGCGCCGCCAGGTTCGTCCAACCCGGATTCCATTCATCCCCGAAACGCAATCCTCGAGTCGCCTAAGTCCGCGCACGTTTCACTCATGCCACATCTATTGACTACCATCAGGTTGCGTGCCTCGCCGCCACTGATAATGCCCATCTACTCAACCGAGCAGCAGCGAACCGGCGCCTGACACGCCATCCTCTACGGATCCAACGCCGACCGCGCCGCGCACTACACCACTGTCAACATACCGCCCGACAACCAATCCGGTGCCCCAAAAGAGGAACGACCAAGCGAAGCGCCTTCCGCCGGATGAAAAAACTTATCTGCGATAGTGGGCGTTCTCTGCAGGTTACGGCGGTGTTGGTTCGTTAGCCGGATACAGCATGCGTGCCACCACGCTGTCAACCGGAACAACGTGAGCAATCTCAGGCGTAGCGAACGCGCGTGAGGGGTTTCTCACTGCGTTCGAAATGAGAGTGTCTTTTTGCATGCGTCACTAAAACAAATCGAATTGACCACCTGTCGACCGCGCATTCTCCACCACCCGTTTTGGCACCGTAACAGGCCGGCGAAAGCGCGACGCATCGAGCGCCTTGAAATTGCGCGCATGGGCACCGATACCGAGGCGCGCAACCGCCTTCTCGAAGCGCTGCCGAATCAGGTCGGCCCACACGCCTTCACCGTGCATGCGCGTGCCGAAGCTGGAATCGTAGTCCTTCCCGTCACGCATGTCGCGAACGCGGTTCATTACCCGCTGTGCCCGGTCCGGAAAATGCGCTTGCAGCCATTCCTGGAATAGCGGACTGACTTCCCATGGCAGGCGCAGCACAATATAGCTGGCGCTGACGGCTCCTGCTTCCGCTGCCGCCTCCATGACGCGTTCGAGGTCGGGCTCGGTAACGAAAGGTATCACCGGAGCGATGCTGACTCCGACCGGAATACCTGCGTCGGTCAATGTGCGTATCGTGCGCAAGCGCCGTGCCGGCGCGGCGGCACGCGGCTCCAGTGTGCGAGCCACTGCGGGGTCAAGCGTCGTGATTGTGACGGCCGCTGCCGCCTGGCCCTTCGCGGCCATCGCCGCCAGCAAGTCGATATCGCGCTCGATCAGGGAAGACTTGGTAATTAGCGCAACCGGATGCTCGCACTCGTGCAGCACTTCCAGTACGCGACGCGTCAGCCGCAATTCGCGCTCGCACGGCTGGTAGGCGTCCGTGTTTACACCGAGCGCAATCGGTTCGGGCACATAAGACGGTTTGGCCAGCTCGCGCCGCAACAATTCCGGCGCATTGATCTTGGCAAACACCTTGCTCTCGAAATCAAGCCCCGGCGACAGGCCGAGATAGCTGTGCGTCGGACGCGCGAAGCAATAGATGCAACCGTGTTCGCATCCGCGATAAGGATTAAGAGAGACATTGAACGGTATGTCGGGCGACGCATTGCGGGTCAGGATGCTTTTGGCTTCCTCGTCGAAGACCTGTGTCTTCCATACCGGTCCGGCGCCGGGTTCGCCTTCTTCTATGGGGTCTGCCCAACCGTCGTCGAAACTTTCACGCGCCTGCAACTCGTAACGCCCCTGTAGGTTGGAGACGGCGCCGCGCCCTTTTAACGCTTTCGCGGGCTCCTTCTTGAGTGGCGGATCGTCTGTGTAGGAATGCTCGTCGGACATAAAATATGATACTGTATGGATATACAGTATATTAATCTGGCGTCGAGTGAGAATCAAGTGCGTAACAACATCTTTTTTACGGGGCCGCTAGAATGCAGAGTTTTCAAAACCTTCCGAAAGAACGACCCTGATACCCGGCATTTCGACGCGCTCATCGCTAAAGCGAGCCGAACTTTTTATTGCAAGAAATGTCCTATCCGTACGCTTTATTTCTCTCGCGTAAACTAGCGAGCCCCGCACCGCACGTTGGTGCGTGCGTGCCCGCCGCCCACCCTGCCAAAGATGCCAGAAACCACCAGATGATAAATCCTGACGATATTCGAAACGCGCACATCCTCGTCGCGGACGATTGCGCAGATAACACCGAGCTGCTGGTTGAAATGCTGCACATCGCCGGCTATACGCGTGTTTCAGCGACGATGAATTCGAGGGAGGTGTGCGCGCTGCATGCAAAGAACGATTACGACCTGATTCTGCTCGACATGCATATGCCGGGATTGAACGGGCTCGAAGTGATGAAGGGTCTGAAGGAAATCGAGAAAAGCGGTTACCTTCCGGTCCTCGCCATCACCGGCGACGAACGTTACAAGATTGCCGCACTGGAAGCGGGCGCCCGCGATTTCGTCACCAAGCCCTACGACATGGTCGAATTCACGATGCGCATCAAGAACATGCTGGAAGTGCGGCTCCTGTATAAAACGGTGGCCGAGCAAGGCCGCCAGCAGGAAGAGATGGCATTGCACGACGCACTGACCGGTCTGCCGAACCGACGCCTTCTGACAGACCGCATCGAAAAAGCGATGCAGCACGCGAACCGCACTCATCAGTTGATGGCAATGCTGTACCTCGATCTCGACGGCTTCAAGGAAGCCAACGACCAGCACGGCCACCAGGCAGGCGACACGCTGCTCAAGGCGGTTGCCAGCCGCTTGCGAGTAGCCATGCGCGGCGAAGATACGGTGGCGCGCGTCGGCGGCGATGAATTCATCATCCTGCTGTCTGATATCAGCGCCATCGAAGACGTCATGCAGCCTGCATCCAAGCTGCTGCATCTGCTGGCGACGCCTTTCAACATCAACGGCACGCCGGTCCGGGTGACCGCCAGCATTGGTGTGGCTTTTTATCCCGCCGATTCAAAGGACGTGGATTCGTTGATCGCACTTGCGGACAGCGCGCTGTACGAAGCAAAACGCGCCGGCAGGAACCAGTACCACTTCGCGAATTCGCCCACGGAGTGCGAGTTGACGCGATAGGGATTCGATCCTGCGTGCTGTCGCGGCCGGTCCATCGTAGGGTGGGCTGGCCATCCTACGTGCTGTCGCAGCCTGTACGTTCCTAAAGTAGCCCTCCCCAGAGATAAGTCGAGTACCGGGTGCGCTTCCCCCAGCTCCCGGTCGCCACAATTGCGGTCAGAAATATCGCCGGCCGCGTACCCATGCCAACAGCAGGAACAGTCCAAATTTGTCGACGGTCAATTAATTTTTGCGCGGGGACGATAAACCGCAGGGTGGCGGCCTGCCCGATCAGCGATAATTCGCGGCTAACGAATGAACGCCCCCGAGGCACTGTATGAGCATCAGCCATCCCGTCGTCGTCGCCGAAAGTGAAATCGAGATGACGGCCGTCCGCGCGCAAGGTGCGGGCGGCCAGAACGTCAACAAGGTATCGAGCGCCATCCACTTGCGCTTTGACGTGATGGCTTCGTCACTTCCCGACCATATCAAAGAGCGCCTGCTCAAACTGAATGACCAGCGCATCACCAAAGACGGCGTCGTGATCATCAAGGCGCAGTCACACCGCAGCCAGGACAAGAACAAGGAAGACGCTTTGCAGCGCCTGCATGAGATGATCGAAAGCGTGTCGGTGCTGCCGCTGCAGCGCCGCCCCACCAAGCCGACACGCGGGTCGCAGCGGGTGCGCCTCGAGAAGAAGAATATGCGCGGTCAGGTGAAGGCCTCCCGACAAAAAGTATTCGATTGAGTCCGTCAAAGTTCCTGACTCGTAAAAAAAGAAAGTTCAACTATTGCGTCTTGGTTTGGTTGACATGCCTCTACCCCGCGACTAGTCTGAAAGCGCAGGGACTGATAGGCAGAACCCCTTTGGCGGGAATATCGACATCACGGTCATGTGATACGGCAATAGCAATCACTGACGTTAACGTCCTACGGACAGGTCGAGCACCCTCACCAGGACAGTCTGGGGAAACGTCAGTGCTTGCAAGCCCGGTCCTCCCCGACCGGGCTTCGTTTTGTTTGCGGCTCCGATTGGAAGCGCGCCAGGGTCGGGGGTCCTTAACACCGCACGCTCAACGCAAGCATAGTGCTTCCGGTGCATGCTGCGGCATTCAACAGAGGTGCAATGGATTTTTCGATCAAAGGGACGCGCACAGATACACAGCCTGTGGTTTCCGGAAGCGGGCGTGGCGCAGTTGTTGTTTACCCGGGCGAGGCAACCCGGCCCGGTGGCCATGAAATCATGACGCAGTGCGCGCTGGCCAGGCGGCTGGCGGGAATCAAGGAGTATGAATACGCGGGCGAATACGACCGCTCTTTACGCTATGACGGCCCGTTGTACGTCGTACCGGGTGACACCCTGGTCGAATTCCGGTTGGCACGCACCCTAGGCAAACACGAGGAGTCAGATTTGTATGGCGGCGTGGTGACCTATCCGATCA
>JBBWZW010000564.1:0-6358 GCA_039649305.1 Burkholderiales bacterium | reverse complement strand
GTTCGCGATTCTGATCGGCGTCGTGCTGTTGAACGTGGCAGGCCGATAGCAGGCGGGACCGCCGACGCTGCTGCCTGACGAGCATTGGCAACGCAGCAACCACCTTTTCCGGCAGTATCGTAGGGCGAAAAAGCTTACCGAGCCTTCGACAGGATCACCAGCCATTTCCTGAACAGCAGGATCTCGAGATGGCCGGGCTGGATCCCGGTGCTGCAGTCGATCACCGGATTAACGGTGTAGTAACGCTTGCGGAAATCGCGGCTGACGAACATTTCGCGCTGGCCGACGCGGATCAGGAACGCGGTCGGAGCGAATTCCAGGCCAAATCTTGGACCGAAGGCATTATTCAGATTATTCATGGTGTCCTCCTCTGTTAGCTGGGTGAATGAACAGTACTTTAGCATGATTACTGTATGCATAAACAGTACTTTTTTGTTCGCGCAATATTCCTGGCCGAATTTCCTTCAGCTTTTTTGATCCAGATCAAGCGAAAAATTGAAGCCAGGACAAGAGTTGACAGTCTGAATCTTGGAACATTCCGAGACTTCAAGGCAAACAGATGGAAAAAATGAGTATCCACGACACGGACGATGCGGTGACTAGTGTGACCGCCTTGCGCGAGGTTCTCGCCTCGGAATTGACGGCGATCGAGCGCATGGTGCAACGAGTCGACCGTTCGAGCACAAGCGGCGACACGGACAAGGACGATCTGATAGAAACGTATTGCCGCATCCGCACCAGCCTGCTCAGCGGACTGGCCAGCGTCGACGAAGTGCTTGGCTGGGTGCGCGTGCTTGCCCCAAAAGACGCTGACGGCAATGAGATGGACTGCGTCCGGTCACTGCCTTATGTGAAGAATGTGGTATCAAAGAGCTAGTGTTGAGCGGCGGGGTGCGCTTCGCGCACTCCGCTCCCCGGCGTACCGCGCCGGGTTGAGGCTGGCTTAGGGCCCGCGCAGCAATAAGTTGTGCATTTTGGCGGTCGTAGCGGGATGCAATGCCGGGGGGCCGCCTAGGTGCGCCCGCTACGACCAGCAAAAATGCCAACTTATTGCTGCGCGGGCCCTTAGCACCGGCCTCCGGCGCGGGGCATCTTCCGAAGGCCTATCCCAAGTCCGACAGCAGCGCCTTGATCTTCGGTTCCGGCTTCCAGTAATCAGGTCCCTTTTGCACTTTGCCGCGCTCGTCATAGATGGGCTTCCCGTCCCGGCCGAGCTTGGAGAAATTGGACTGCATGATGATCGCGAGCACCCGGTCCAGCGGAAGACCGAACTTCGCCATTTCGGACGCACAGTACACCTGGATGTCACCCAGCAGGTCGGCCAGCATAGTCAGCACTTCCAGCGATGGCGCGTCGCCTTCTGCCGCCGCGATGATCTCATCGATTTCATCGATCTCTTCATTCAGGATACTTTTAAACGCCTTCAACCTTTCGATGACAGGAACCCCGACATCGAGCGTTGGTGCGGAACTGACCGGCAGCTTGTAGATGCCGTTGAATTTTTCGATATCCCTGGAGAATTCGCTCATCGATGTACCCTTGCGGTGGTGAGAAGTGCCGCTAATGTACTTTTTGCGCAGCGCAAAGGCAAATCGATTGCAGACAACTCAGGCAGCCGTCGATGTCGAGGCGTCGCTTTTAGGTGCGTGGTTGTCGGGCGCTTCCTGCGCCGACGAGTCCTGACCCGCCGCCGTGCATAGCCCAGCGGTACGCGGGCAGGACGCAGGGCAGACAGGCCCTTTCTTGCAGATGCTGGGGGCGGGTGGATTTTGTTTCGCACCCGGTAGTTTTTGTACTCCCGGTAGCTTCACCTTCTTAACCGATAGGTGACATGACGACGCTATCGGTTCCCTGCTCCACATCGTTTCAAGAATCTTTTTCCAAACACCAATATAATACGCACCCTGCTCTTTTGGCTGCCATGGAATCAATTCAAGTCCGGCGTCGTGAACGGGCTGTTTTTACCCACGCGGCGGCAATTGATCGTCAACCGATTTTGACCAAGATTTTTATCCCGAACGAACAACAAGTGTGCTAACCGACGGTACGGCGAACCCGTTAGGTCGAGGGCGACGTTTTGCCTGTCGATCCGCTGTGCGCAGAACTATGAAACCTACAGGCTTCTACTGCGTCTAAACGCGCCAAGTCCCAGCAAAAGAATTTTTACGCAATGACAAAACCAGCCAAGACCCTGACTCTGACCAACAAAGGGACTCGTCCTACCCTGACGCCGACGGCGCGCACCGTGATCCATGCTGTCGACCCTTTGCAAGAGCCGAGCAAGGTAACCGTCGTAACCAAGCCGCGGCGCGTGTTGTCGCGTCCGTCCGATACACCCGAGCACGACACGGCGGTCGCCGGCGATCAGGCAGCGCCCGCTGATGCGGTTGCTGCGGCCGTCACGGCTGAGTCTGAAGCGCCTGCGCCGAACGCACCTGTCGTGGTGCGCAAGAGCGCCCCGAAGGCTCGCACCAAGCCGGCCGACGATGTGCCGCCGCAAACGGCTGCGTCCAAGGCGGTTGCTGATTCGGCACCCGAAGCGGATGCCGAAACCGCGCCCAAAGCGAAGGCTGTGCGCCGCGCGCCGAAAAAAACGACCACCGATGCAGCCTCGCTGGCGGCGATCGATACTTCCGGCTATACGCTGCCGTCCGTAAAAGTACCGGCGAAACGCGGCCGCAGGCCGTCGGAATATCGTCCGGAACATGACGAAGTCGCAGCACTGAATGCGATGGAGCGCGCAGAACTGACTGCGGCATCGCGTGCGCGTAAGCAAGCGGGCAAGAACTCAGGCGCCGCGGCCGATGACGCAACGAGCCAGCAGGATCTGGAAGAGCGTCGCCAGAAAATGGCCGCACTGATACGCGTCGGCAAGGAGCGCGGCTACCTCACGCATGCGCAAATCCTTGACCACCTGCCCGACAACTCCACCGGCACGGAAGCGATTGAAGGCCTGACCGGTACGTTCAGCGATATGGGCATTGCCGTGTACGAGCAGGCGCCCGACGCAGAGACGCTGCTGTTGTCAGGCAATGCGACGGCTCCCAGCGCTGACGACGATGCGGAAGCGGCAGTAGCCACCGCGCTGTCGACCGTGGACGGCGATTTCGGCCGTACCACCGACCCGGTGCGGATGTATATGCGCGAAATGGCAACTGTGCCGTTGCTGACGCGCCAGGGTGAAATCGAAATCGCGCGCCGCATCGAAACCGGCTTCAAGGACATGATGCAGGCGATTTCCGCGTGCCCGACCACGATTACCGCGCTTCTGGCGCAGGTCGAGCGCGTCCGGAATGAGGAAATCAAGATCGACGACGTGGTCGACGGCTTTGTCGAGGCCGACACGCAAGATGAAACCCCGGTCGTCACGGCTTCCGACGAAGATGAAGACGTAGACGATCTTGACGATGTCCAGGTGGAAGAGGACGAAGACGAAGCGGACGCCGGTGGCGCAGCCAGCCTCTCTGATGAGCAGTTGGGGCAGATGCAAAAAAGGGCTCTGGAAAAATTTGCTGCCATTGCATCGCATTTTGACGCCCTGCGCGCCGCGGCCGAACGGGATGGTTATGGCTCGGCCGCGTACAAGACGGCGCAAGGGGCGATTACGTCCGATTTGCTCAGCATGCGTTTCTCGGCAAAGCTGGTCGAAAAACTGTGCGACACGCTCAGGACGCAAGTGGACGAGGTCCGCAAGATCGAACGCCAGATCCTGGATATCGCCGTCAACAAGTGCGGCATGCCGCGTGAGCATTTCATCAAGGTCTTCCCGGGCAACCAGACCAATCTCGAATGGGTTGAAAAGGAAGCTGACGGTTCGAAAGCCTACTGCGTAGTGCTGCGCCGGAATATCCCGCCGATCCGCGAGCTGCAGCAGAAGCTGATCGACCTGCAGTCACGCGTCGCACTGCCGCTGCCGGAACTGCGCAAGATCAACAAGCAGATGACGGCTGGCGAGAAGCGCGCGCAACAGGCGAAGCGCGAAATGACCGAAGCCAACCTACGGCTGGTGATCTCCATCGCGAAGAAATACGTGAACCGCGGCCTGCAGTTCCTCGACCTGATCCAGGAAGGCAATATCGGCCTGTTGAAGGCGGTCGACAAGTTCGAATACCGCCGCGGCTACAAGTTTTCGACGTATGCAACCTGGTGGATACGCCAGGCGATTACGCGCGCAATTGCCGACCAGGGTCGCACGATCCGCGTGCCGGTGCATATGATCGAGACCATCAACAAGATGAACCGGATCAACCGCCAGATGCTGATGGAAACCGGCGCCGAACCGGACCCGGCGACGCTCGCGAAAAAGATGGATATGCCGGAAAAGAAAATCCGCGAAATCCTGAAGATCGCGAAAGAGCCGATTTCGATGGACATGCCGATGGGCGACGATGGCGATTCGCAATTGGGCGACTTCATCGAAGACAGCATGACCGTTACGCCGGCCGAGGCGGCCATGCATTCATCGATGCGCAACGTGATCAAGGATGTGCTGGACTCACTGCCGGCGCGCGAAGCGAAAGTGCTGCGCATGCGTTACGGCATTGATACCGGTACCGACCTGATGCTGGAAGAAGTCGGCAGGCAGTTTGACGTCACGCGCGAGCGTATTCGCCAGATTGAATCGAAAGCGATGAACAAGCTGCGTCACGCATCGCGCTCTGACCGGTTGAAAACTTTCCTCGAAAACGATTGAGGTGGAGCGGCGCGGCATCGCTTGCCGCGCCTTTCAACCCGGGGTCTCGCCCCGGGCCTTCCTGGTCATGGCGTCCGCCATGCGCCCCTTCATTTCCCGCGCAGCCAGCGCATAACCGCCGTCGCTGCCATCGACAAAGTGTTGGTGATCGCCGTTGTAGGAATGAACGATGCACGTCACCAGTGCCTTGCGTGATTTGTGCAAGCCATACACCAGTCGTCCTTTGCGAAATTCAGCGTCCAGATAGCGCTGCAATTGCTCAGCCTGCGCATCGCTGCCGTCGATCACCATGCGCAATACGCCATCAAACTTGCGGAAGTCGGAGTTCTCGACCATGTCGTCGAGATAACGGCTCCACCGCACCGACTCCGTATCTATATTGCGTGAAAACAGGTAGCTGCCCACGAGGTTCAACCCTATCAGCTTGAAGAAGTACGTCAGGCGTCCCCTCATGCCAAGGTGCGTGGCCCGGACCCGCGATTCGTGCGACAGCAGGCGTGGGTTGAATGTCATCCGCATCCGGTCGACGCGCAGCGGATGGTACTGTGCGACGTCCCCGTAGATCGCCTGGATCTGTTCGAAAACGCGCTCGTACACCTGGAAGCCGGACATCCCGTCGACGGCTGCGACCAGCAGCGACAGCTTGTGGCCGTTGAAACTGGGGATGCCTTGCCAGCGGCATTCGAAACCGTCGAAGCTGCCTTCCGCGGGACCGTCGCGCTCGTCGACGTGCATGACGCCGCCGGTGTGCTGCGACTTGACCCGCCGCTCGGCTTCCGCCCAACCGCCCCCTGACAATACAGGCTGCGTCACATGCGGCGAGATCCGGACCTTCCCCATGCGAACGGGGTGGCCCCGGCCGTTCAGTTCTTCGACCCGGACCAGCCCTACCCGCAACGCCAGTCCGAAATTTTCCCGCGCCAGCTTCTGCGCTGCGCGCAATGCCGGCAGCACGCGCTCGAATAACGAACCGGGTATCGCAAAAAAGGCGCCGTCGCCGCCGAACACATAGGGAATGTCGATGCCGCGATCGACATTCACGACGGCGGCAATACAGGCAACGCCTACGGTATTCACGTCCTTGTAGGCGCCCGCCTCGATCGCCTGCGTTGAGCCGGCCACGTCCGCGACCACAATCCACCAGTCATCCGGTACATACGGATGCGAGCGGCCTGTCGCCGCTTCGGCAAATGACGGGATCACCGGCAAGTCACGATAAAAGTTAACCGGGTCGGAATTCGTCAGTTGCATAGCTGCGATCTTGATGTCAGGCATCCAACGATGATACCCGACCACAAAGATGCACGCTGCCGGCTGATTCAAGCGAGAATTACGCGCAACCAACCATGTCCATTTATTCGGAAGCCACATGTATAAAGCCGCATTCGACTATCTCCAGGCGCACTTCCTGTATTGGTCGGTCACCCTGGTCGTCATGGCCATCGATGACGCCGCAATGCTGGCTTTGATGTTTTGTTGAAAGCGTCGTAGATGTCTGGCATCCCGCATTCCCCTCACGCATGCTTGCTAAGTACCCGCTCAGAATATATTGTGAGATGGATGCGGCTTTGGCCGGATGCGATGCAAGGCGCCTGGGCCGCCGCAGTGCGAGCACTGCAAGGGACAGGCAACGCCGCAGCGCGCCGGCAAGAGCCGCAGACGCTC
>JBBWZW010000495.1:0-9241 GCA_039649305.1 Burkholderiales bacterium | reverse complement strand
GGCGACAAGGCCGCGACCGACAAGGTCGCGAAGGAATTCAAGGTGTTCTACCAAAAGGTGCCGGGCACGGAGCAAGGCAGCTATACGGTGGACCACACCGCAGGCAGTTATGTGTTCGACCCACAAGGCCGCATTCGCCTGTTTGTCCGGCACGGGCAGGGCGCCGAGCCGATCGTGCACGATCTCAAGCTGCTTTTGGGATAGTGTCGCCCGAGCGGTAATGTAGGGTGCTCCATGCGCACCCTACACCCCGCAGCGAATTGACATCGCAATAAAAAAGGCGCTCGAAAGAGCGCCTTTTGCATGGGTAATCGCCTGCGCGATCAAGCGTACGCGGCCAGCGTACCTTTCATCTTCTTCAGTGCCGCGCTTTCGATCTGGCGGATGCGCTCGGCCGATACACCGAACTCGTCAGCCAGTTCATGCAGCGTGGAACCCGACCCGTCGTCGTTTGCCAGCCAGCGCGCTTCTACAATACGCCGTGAACGCGCGTCGAGCTTTTCGAGCGCCAGCCCAAGCCCCTCCGATTGCAGGCGATCGAACTGCTTCGCCTCCAGCGTCTTGGTCGGCTCATTCGCGTCCGACGACAGATAGGCGATTGGCGCAAACTTGTCGTCCTCGTCGTCGGTCGGCGCTTCCAGAGCGACGTCGTGACCCGACATGCGTGTTTCCATCTCGATCACTTCTTCGCGCTTGACGTTCAGGGACCTGGCCAGATCGTCGACCTGGGTCGGTGTCATCGTATCCAGGGTTTCCTTGTGGCTGCGCAGGTTGAAGAACAGCTTGCGCTGCGCCTTGGTCGTCGCGACCTTGACCAGGCGCCAGTTCTTCAGGATGTACTCGTGCATCTCGGCTTTGATCCAATGCATCGCATACGACACCAGCCGGACGCCCTGGTCCGGGTCAAACCGCTTGACCGCTTTCATCAGGCCGATATTGCCCTCCTGAATCAGGTCGGCATGCGGCAAGCCATAGCCCAGATAACCGCGGGCGATCGAAACGACAAGGCGCAGGTGCGACAACACCAGCTTCTGCGCGGCCGCCAGGTCATTGTTCTCTCGCAGCTTGCGGGCGAGCGCCATCTCTTCCTCGTGCGTCAGCATCGGAAGACGGTTGACCGCGGAAATATATGCTTCGATATTGCCCAAGCTGCCCGAAAATCCGAGAGCCAGAGCATGATTACCCATAGGAACCAAAGTGGATTCAGATGGTGATTTCATTTGTTCTCCTTGCATCCCAAGCGGGAACCGGTCACACGAAAACATGCCGGTACGCTATTTGATCTAAATATTAGCACTCTCTGGCCGAGAGTGCTAATCGTGGTTTTTTACCGCGGGAATAGCCTCACCGCTATTGCGGGGTGCAATGGTCTTTGCCTACTTAGGACCCGCGCAGGAATAAGTTGTCATTTTTGCTGGCCGCAGCGGGCGCACCTCCGCGGCCCCCCGGAATTGCATCGAAATAGGACCGCCAAAATCAAAAATTTATTCCTGCGCGGGCCCTTACTATACTGAAAAACCGCGCGGAAAAAGTTGCGAAAGCTTAAATGCCGTGCTCCAAGGTCGCCATACTCAGGAAAGGCGGGCGAGATGACGTCGGACCGAGAGCAGGGCCGCGATCAACCCCAGGGCGGCGCTGATTGCCAATAAGGCAATGGTTGCCGTCACGTCCAGGGGTGACAGGCGAAACTCCGATGCATACAGGCGCGCGAAATCCGCTATAGCGCCATTGAGTGGCTGCAGTGCGAGGCCGACCAATGCCAGCGCAACGGCCCCGGCGACCAGTCCCAGCAGAGCCCCGGTGTAGTAAAACGGGCGGTAGATATAGGAATCGGTCGCGCCGAACAGCCTGCATACTTCGATTTCCTCGCGTTGCGTCATGACTTGCAGGCGGATTGTATTGAAGATCACGGCAACCACTACCACCCCAAGTGTCGCCGCGACGAACAGGAGCGCGAGCCGGAGTACCTGCATCAGCGCGCCTAAACGCTTAACCCAAGCCGAATCGACTTGAACGTATTCGACTCCGGGCAGGGCTTTAAGTTGCACAGCGATTGCATCCACGCGGGTCGCATCCGAGGTGTTTTGCAGGCTTGCCAGTTTCAGCACGTAGCCGTCGGGCAGGGGGTTGTCACCGAGGGTGGTGAGCGCCTCCGACAATCCGGTTTTGTTCTTCAGCGTGCTGAGCGCGTTTTCCCGGGGGATGAATTCAAGCTTGCCGCTGCCCTTGGCAGACTGGACGATGCGCTGGATTTGCGGCGCCAATGCGGTCGCCCTTTCCCGTGGGGTGTCCATCGCAAGGAAGATGCTGATTTCCGGCTCGACGGCCAGCTGTTGCGACACCGGACGGACGTTTTCGAGCACGGTCAGCCCGGCGATCGGCAGCGCCAGGGCGATCGCAACCACCAGTACGTTCAGCGCAAAGCTGCCGGCTGAGCTGGCCAGATGGGCAATGGCGCTGCCTAACGCGAGTTTATGCTGTCGCAGCCATGGTTTCATACAGCCCCCTGTGCCGCGCTTACGCCGTCCGTGAGGCGTCCGCGATTCAAGAACACTATCCGTTTTGCCCCGGCCAGCAGTTGCTCATCATGCGTCGCGATCAGGCAGGTGGCCCCGACACCGTGAAACGCCTTGAGCGCGTCCATCACCTTGTTCGCGCTGGCGCGGTCGAGGTTGGCAGTTGGTTCATCGGCGAGAATGATTTGCGGTCGATTCACGATCGCGCGGGCAATCGTCACCCGTTGCTGTTCACCGCCCGACAGCGCGAGCGGTTCGAAGGCCGCCTTGTCGAGCAAGCCGACTTTGTCGAGCGCGGCGCGAGCCCGTTTCTCGGCGTCGGCTTTTGCGGTCCCGATCACCAGCAAAGGCAGCATCACGTTAGCGAGCACGTTGCGATCGGTCAGCAGCGTCTGCTGCTGGAATATCAGGCCGAGGTTACGCCGCAGGTAGGGCAGGCCGGAAGCCTTGAGGCGTCCGATGTCCTGGCCGTTTACCGTGACCGATCCGGAGCTCGGCCGCTCCAGGGCAGCGATCATTTTCAGCAAGGTCGACTTGCCGGCGCCGGAAGGTCCGGAAAGGTATACCCATTCGCCCTGTGAGATCGACAGGCTGATGTCGGTAAGCGCGGTAGCGTCGCGCGAGTATTTTTTTGATACGTGCTGGAATTCAATCATTAATTAATTAAATAGCGTTCAGCTTAACAAAGCATCCACAAATTCCTCCGCATCGAAAGGCTGCAGATCTTCGATCTTTTCGCCGACCCCGATGAAATAGACGGGCACCGGGCGCGTCTTCGCAATGGCTGCGAGCACGCCGCCTTTGGCCGTGCCGTCGAGCTTGGTGATGACCAGTCCGGTCAGCGTCAATGCTTCATCGAACGCCTTGACCTGGGTCAGCGCGTTTTGCCCGGTATTGCCGTCGATGACGAGCAGGATTTCATGCGGGGCGCCTTCCATGCCTTTGCCAATCACTCGCTTAACCTTCTTCAGCTCTTCCATCAGGTGCAGCTGGGTCGGCAGGCGGCCGGCGGTGTCCACCATGACAACGTTCAAGCGGCGCGCCCTTGCCGATTGCACTGCATCGAATGCAACCGCCGCGGGATCGCCTGACTCCTGCGAGATCACCGTCACGTTGTTGCGCTCGCCCCATATCGTCAACTGCTCGCGTGCAGCTGCGCGAAATGTATCGCCGGCGGCCAGCAGTACGGACTGTTGGTGCGCCTGCAGATGCTTGGCGAGTTTGCCGATAGTCGTGGTTTTTCCGGCGCCATTGACACCGGCGATCATCATCACCATGGGCTGGTGGCGGCCGAGCACCATCGGCTTTTGCAGGGGCCTCAGCAAATCCAGCAGCAGGCCGCGCAGGGCGGACTTCACCTGGTCGGCTTCGGTCAGCCTCTGTTCTTTGACCTTCTTCTTCAACCCCTCCAGCAGGAAGCGGGTCGCTTCCACGCCGGCGTCCGACATCAGCAGCGCCGATTCGAGTTCTTCATACAAATCGTCGTTGATTTTTGCGCCGACAAACAGGGTCGTCAGGTTGGTCGAGGTTTTCGACAACCCGACTTTCAGGCGCTGCATCCAGGATTGCTTTTGCGCTGCCGCCATCGGGGCGGCCGGAATGATTTCTTCCTCTGCTTCTTCTTCCGGCTCCGGTTCCGGGACGCTGGCCTCCAGCGCGGGTGCAGGTGCAGGCAGAGGCGCTTCAGCCGGCTTTTTCTTGAAGAAGCCAAACCGGCTGGGCGATGACTCGGCTGGCTTTGCCGGTGTCCCAACAGGTTCCGCGGGCGGTGTCGGAGCGTGTGCCAACGGCTCCTCTACAGGTGTCTCCACCACGGGCTCTTGCGCGGGTTCGTGCGAAGGTTCCTGGGGAACAGGCGTGTCTTTTGGTTTTCTTTTGAAGAAACTAAACATTCGGAATTGGAAGAAGTGCGGTCACAGGCGCCTACGAAAGCCGCGCCGAAAGAAGATACAATCAGCCACATTCTAACAGAGCACTGACTATGAAATTTTCGATCAAGGCATTGTTGTGGCTGTGGGCACTTTCTTTTGTGCCCCTGGCCGCGCAGGCGGAGCCTGCGCAAGAGTTCATGTTGAAAAACGGCATGAAAGTCATCGTCAAGGAAGATCATCGCGCGCCGACCGCAGCCCACATGATCTGGTACAAGATCGGCTCGATCGACGAGCAGAACGGTACCACCGGCGTCGCACACGTGCTTGAGCACCTGATGTTCAAGGCCACCGGCAAGCTCAAATCCGGCGATTTCAGCCGACGCGTGGCTGCCTTGGGCGGGCGCGAAAATGCATTTACCAGCAAGGATTACACCGCGTATTTCCAGCAGATCGAAAAGTCCCGCCTGGAAAAAGTGATGGAGCTGGAAGCGGACCGGATGGCGAACCTCAGGTTCAACCAGGATGAATTCGCCAAGGAAATCCGGGTGGTGATGGAAGAGCGCCGCTGGCGTACCGACGATCAGCCGACAGGGTTGCTCTATGAGTCGCTGAACGCGACCGCCTTTGCGGCGCATCCGTATCATCATCCCATCATCGGCTGGATGAGCGACCTGCAACATATGACGCTCCAGGATACGAAGACATGGTACGAGCGCTGGTATGCGCCGAATAACGCGACCATGGTCGTATCCGGCGACGTCGATGCGACGCAGGTCCATGCGCTCGCGGAAAAACACTTCGGCAAGATTCCCGCGAAGCGGCTGCCGGCCCGCAAACCGCAGGATGAACCGCAGCAGCGCGGCGTGCGGCGCGTCTCTGTGAAGGCCCCGGCGGAGAATCCGTATGTGGCGCTCGCGTTCAAGGTGCCGACCTTGCGCGACGTGGAAAAGGATCAGGACGTCTATGCGCTCGAAGTGCTTGCGGCGGTGCTGGACGGCTACGACAATGCACGGCTGAATGCAAAACTGGTGCGCACCGACAGGGTCGCCAATTCGGTCGGCGCCGGCTATACCAGTATCGCGCGCGGGCCGGTGCTGTTCCTGCTGGATGGCACCCCGGTACGGGGAACGACCACGGAACAACTCGAACAACTGTTGCGCGCCGAAGTCGAGCGGGTCGCCAAAGAAGGCGTGTCGGAAGCAGAATTGCAGCGCGTCAAAACGCAGCTGATCGCAGGTCAGATCTACAAGCGCGACTCGGTTTTCGGACAGGCGATGGAAATCGGCGTGATCGAAATGACCGGCATCTCGCACACCAACATCGATCGCATCATTGAAAAACTCAAGACGGTGACAGCCCAGCAAGTGCAGGAGGTCGCTCAGAAGTATTTCGGCGACGACGCGCTGACGGTGGCGACGCTGATCCCTCTTCCGCTGTCAGAGAAGAAAGCTCCGCCGGCCGGCTTGCGTCACTAACCAACACGGATCCCGCCTCGGCGGGAATGCAATCCGTCACTTGCATGCGAATATGAAAAAACTGATCATTGTAGTCTTGGCGTTCTTCAGCCTGAACGCCCACGCCGCCCTCAAGATCGAATCGTGGACCCTGCCGAACGGCACCCGCGTATTGTTTGTCGAAAACCATTCGATCCCGGTCCTCGATATCAGCGTCGAATTCGATGCCGGCTCGCGCCGCGATCCGCAGGGCAAGGCGGGTACTGCGTCGCTCACAAATTCGATGCTGGCCCGTGGCCTGCGCGAAGCCTCTTCCCCTGTCGCCGAACCGGCGATGACCGAGGCTCAGATATCCGATGCGTTTGCCGATACCGGCGCACAACGCGGCGGCGGTGCCGGCATCGATCGCGGCGGCGCGACGCTGCGGACCCTGTCCAGTGCAAACGAGCGCGAGAAGTCGGTTGCCTTGCTGGCGCGGGTCCTCGCGCACCCTGGCTTTCCGGAAAACTTCGTCGCGCGTGACAAGGCGCGTTTCATTTCCTCCATCAAGGAAGACGAGACCAAGCCGGAGTCGATCGGCGAGAAGGCGTTCTGGCGCCTCCTGTATGGTTCGCATCCCTACGCAAAACAGGAATCCCCGACGACCGTCGAAGCGATCACACGGGAAGACCTGATCGCTTTCCATGCCGCGCACTATGTCGCCAACCGCGCCATCGTCTCGATGATCGGCGACATTACGCGCGCCGAGGCGGATGCGATCGCTCAACAGCTGACCGTTCGCCTGTCGCGCGGTGAACCGCTGGCGGCTCTGCCGCCTGTGCCGCCTGTGCAAGGACAGGAGGAACGGATTGCCCACCCGGCCACACAAGCGCACATATTGATCGGCGCGCCCGCGCTGGCGCGCGGCGATACCGATTTTTTTCCGCTCACCGTAGGTAACTACGTGCTGGGTGGCGGCGGCTTCGTATCGCGACTGATGCGTGAAGTGCGTGAGCAGCGCGGTCTCGCCTATAGCGCGTACAGCTATTTCAGTCCGCTCGCGCAACCGGGGCCATTCCAGGCCGGCCTGCAAACGCAAAAGGAGCAGGCCGACGAAGCACTGAAGGTCACGCGTAGCACCATTGCTGCATTCCTGCGCGAGGGACCGACGCCACAGGAACTCAAGGCGGCGAAGGACAATCTGATCGGCGGCTTTGCGCTGCGCATCGACAATAATCGCAAGATCCTCGACAATGTCGCCGCCATCGGCTTCTACAACCTGCCCCTCGATTATCTCGACACGTGGACGGCGAAGGTCGCCAAAGTCAGCGCCGCCGATATCAAGAGCGCGTTCAACCGGAAAATTTCGCCCGACCGACTGGCCACCGTCGTGGTCGGCAGCACCAAGTAAGCATGCAAAAGAAACCAGGCAAGAAGCAGCAACCGAAACCAAACCAGGCCGGCAAAGGGCGTCCGCAACAGCAGATCCGTATCATCGGCGGACTATGGAAGCGCACCCCGCTGCCAGTGCTCGATGCCGAAGGCCTGCGTCCGACACCGGACCGCGTGCGCGAGACGGTATTTAACTGGCTCAATCATCTGTTTGACGGCAATTGGAGCAGGCTCGCCTTCCTCGACTTGTTTGCCGGCACCGGCGCGCTCGGTTTCGAAGCCGCCAGCCGTGGCGCAGCGCGGGTGGTGATGGTCGAACAAAATACACCCGCGGTTCGGCAACTGGAAGCAACCAAGGCTAAACTGAACGCTGCGCAGGTGAGCATCGTGCGCGGGGATGCACTCAGGGGCGCGCAGGACATGGTCACCCGGGATGCGGACGTGAGATTCGATGTGATTTTCCTCGATCCGCCGTATCATCACGACCTGCTGGCCAAGTCGCTGCCAGTATGCGCGCAGCTGCTGGCGCCGGGCGGCCTGGTCTATGCCGAGTCGGAAATGCCGCTGGACGTCGACACACCACCGGACTGGCTGGCTGCTTGGAATGTAGTACGGGCTGATAAGGCGGGTATGGTCTACTATCACTTGTTGCAATGCAATACCCCCGCCGGATTTCAGGCATAATTGCGCGTTCTACCTTTGGTCAGGAGCCGAAATGGTCACAGCCGTATATCCAGGAACTTTCGATCCGCTTACACGGGGGCACGAGGACTTGGTGCGCCGTGCTTCCGGCCTGTTCGACAAGCTGATCGTCGGCGTGGCCGATAGCAAGAACAAAAAACCGTTCTTCACGCTTGACGAGCGCCTGTCGATCGCCAACGAGGTGCTGGGCCATTATCCGAATGTGCAGGTGGAGAGCTTCGCCGGACTGCTGAAGGATTTCGTGCAAGCGCATGATGCTCGTGTCATCGTACGTGGTTTGCGCGCGGTGTCCGATTTTGAGTATGAATTCCAGATGGCAGGAATGAATCGTTATCTGCTGCCGAACGTGGAAACGTTATTCCTCACCCCATCAGACCAATACCAGTTCATCTCGGGCACCATCGTGCGCGAGATTGCTGTACTGGGCGGAGATGTGTCCAAGTTCGTGTTTCCTTCAGTCGAGAAATGGCTGAAGAGCAAAATCAGTACTTTAGGGACGTAGGCCGCAGGGGCAATCATGGCACTGATGATCACGGACGACTGTATTAATTGCGACGTATGCGAGCCCGAATGCCCGAACGATGCGATATACATGGGTCCCGAGATTTACGAGATCGACCCGAATAAATGTACCGAATGCGTCGGTCACTTCAATGAGCCGCAGTGCCAGCAAGTCTGCCCGGTAAGCTGCATCCCGTTCAATCCCGCATGGCGCGAGACGAAGGAAGAACTGCAAGCCAAGTACGAAAAGCTGCAGGCGGAGCAGGGCGCTTCACACAGCTGATTGGTCAAAACGCCAGGCGCACGCCGATTTGCTGTCCCACGCGCAGCAAGGCTGCATCGCCCTTGATCACGATCGCATTCATTCCGAACGTAATTCCACCATCGACCTTCGGATCGGCGCGATAGGTTCGCAGGACGTCGAGTGGATCAGGCCCGATCTTTCCGGTCGCCTGGTCGATCGACGGGATCGGACAGCGCGGGCATGGCTTCACCGGCTTCAGTACCGCCCCACCGACCTTGAGCGACTCCATGTGGTCTTCTTCGAACGCTTCCACGCCGCTGATCACGATGTTTGGGCGAAACCGGTTCATCGGCAATGCCTCGCGACCCTGCGCCATGAGTTTGTCGTTCAGGTCCGCAAGGGATGCTTCTGAAATAATCAGTATCGGATAACCGTCGGCAAAGTAGGTGTGCACTTCGAGTCCGCCTGTCCATCTGGTATTTGCGATGCGGCGAGAACCAGGATAAAAGCGCACCAGCCTGCAGGGCACACCGAGGAATTTGGAGAACCAGGCGGCCGTCTTGTCGCCGCAGTCCCACGCTT
>JBBWZW010000483.1:0-2663 GCA_039649305.1 Burkholderiales bacterium | reverse complement strand
TCCGCATCGGCTTCGTTTACTGAGCTTTTGGTAAGTGAGTGACAAAATGAAATGCTCAGTCCCTCACCCCCAACCCCCGCGCTCCGCGCCCCACGGTTTGGCTTGCAAGCATAACCGGCTCCGGCAGCGCGAACCACTGAAACATCAAGACGGTTCTATTTCAGCTCGAGGTTCGCGACGATGGGCGCGTGGTCGGATAACTTGGCCCACAAGGCGCCATGCAGGACTTGCGCCGACTCAACCTTGAAGCCGCGCACATAGACCCGGTCCAGCCGCAGCCATGGCATTGCCGCGGGAAAGGTGCGCGCCGGCTGCATATTGATCCCGCGTCCGCTCAGGCCGCGCAAGTAAGAGCCAAAGCCGCGCGTCGGGAGGTCCCGGTCAAATACTTCGGTCACTCCGAGCCTGTTGCGCAGTACGTCGCTCAGCTGGTTGGTCCAATCGTTGAAGTCGCCGGCTATGATGAGCGGCGCATCCGGAGGCGCAGAACTCTGGACGGCCTCGATCAAGGCTTCCGTTTGCCGCTTCCGGCTGCCGGAAAACAGGCCGAGATGAACCACGTAACAGTGCACATCGCATTCGGGGGCCTGCACGACACAGTGCAATATGCCACGCGCCTCGTATGCATGGTCGGATACGTCCTGGTTACGGGACGATAAAATCGGGTAACCGCTCAACAATGCATTGCCGTGGTGCCCATGGTCGTACACGGCATTCATCCCATACGCGCAATGATGCGAGTCGCCTGCCAGGAACTGATGCTGCGACTGCTCCGGCCAGCTGGCCGCATGCCGTATCGCATAACGGTCGTGCCTGCCCTGCACTTCCTGCAAAAACATTACATCCGCTTCCATCGAAGCGAGCGCCTGTTTCAGTGCATGGATGCGCGGCATGCTGCGAAAAGAACTGACGCCTTTGTGGATGTTGTATGTGGCAATACGGATTTTCATGATGCTGGGTTCAATACAGTGAATGGTGCGCTGGTGCGGGATGGAATGACGCGGGTCAGGATTAGGCCCGTTGTCGTGGTAACTGCAGGATCGCCTCGGCGTTCGACGGCGAGAAACATTTATCCGCAGCTTCCCGATATGGGAGCCAGGCGTAATCAAGATGCTCGCGCGGCGCGAGCTCAATTGGAATATCGCGCGGCACCAACAAGCCAAATACGTGTTCGGTATTTTTTGTGACCCCCGGCGCATAGCGATGTCGCCATACCGGATAGATTTCGTAAACGTTGGAAAGTTGCCACTCACGAAGATTATTCATCGGCACGCGCGCACCACCGATGTCGATCCCTGTTTCCTCGTGGACTTCCCGTATTGCTGTTTTTATCAGCGGCTCGCGCAAAGTATCTTTGGAACCGGTCACGGATTGCCAATAGCCGGGTTTGTCGGCGCGTTCGATCAGCAATACCTCAAGGTCCGCCGTGTGGATGACCACCAGGACCGATTCCGGAATTTTGTAGATTTTGTTCATCCCCGTAAGAACAAGCGGCGGTCACGCCGGAACAAGCTTTATACCGGATCACGTTTACACGATCCTGACAGAAACAGCATCCGCCGCTGTAAAGGAAAAAGGCGCGGAAAACCGCGCCTTTGATTATGCCTTACGGCCGGCCCTTGCGTTCATCAGGCCTTGGCTGCCGGTTCGACGTTGCGCAAGCGGATATGCAATTCGCGCAACTGCTTCTCATCCACCTCCGACGGCGCCTGCGTGAGCAAGTCCTGCGCGCGCTGGGTTTTCGGGAATGCGATCACGTCGCGGATCGACTCGGCGCCGGTCATCATCGTGACGATGCGGTCGAGGCCAAATGCGAGGCCGCCATGCGGAGGCGCACCGTACTGCAGTGCGTCGAGCAGGAAGCCGAACTTGTGCTGCGCTTCTTCCGCATCGATCTTCATCGCGCGGAACACCTTGCTCTGGACTTCGGCGCGATGTATACGAACCGAACCGCCACCGAGTTCCCAGCCGTTCAGCACCATGTCGTAGGCCTTGGCGATGGCCTTGCCCGGATTGGTTTCCAACAGGTCTTCGTGCCCGTCTTTCGGCGAAGTGAACGGATGGTGAGCCGCAACCCAGCGCTGGTTGTCTTCGTCGAATTCGAACATCGGGAAGTCGATCACCCACAATGGCTTCCAGGTGTCTTCAAACAGGCCGGCCTTCTTGCCGAAATCGCTGTGGCCGATCTTCACGCGCAGCGCGCCGATGGCGTCGTTGACGATCTTGGCCTTGTCTGCGCCGAAGAAGATCAGGTCGCCATCCTGCGCGCCGGTCTGTTCGATGATTTGCGCCAGGGCGGCGTCGTGCAGGTTCTTGACGATCGGCGACTGCAGGCCTTCGCGGCCTTTCGCCTTTTCGTTGACCTTGATGTAGGCCAGGCCCTTGGCGCCATAGATTGCGACGAACTGGGTGTAAGCGTCGATCTCGGAACGCGGCATCGTGCCGCCGCCCGGAACACGCAGGCCGACCACACGACCGCCATCCATGGTGGCGGCGCCGGAGAACACCTTGAACTCGACATCCTTCATCACTTCGGTCAGGTCGGTGAACTGCAGCTTGACGCGCATGTCCGGCTTGTCCGAACCATACATGCCCATTGCCTCCGCGTAGTCCATCACCGGGAACGGGTTCGGCAAATCGATATCGAGCGCGTTCTTGAACAC
>JBBWZW010000478.1:0-8354 GCA_039649305.1 Burkholderiales bacterium | reverse complement strand
GACCTTGAGACTACACAAATTGCGCAACATCGCTTCCCTGAGATACAGGATAAAGCCATTTCTCTTTCGACAACATCCCATATTCATGAGAGACCGGTAGTCCGGTTTAGCTAGAGCCCTGATGACGCTGCTATCATGTCGGGCTGCCATGACATCCCGGCATCCACCTGTCCTGCTCATATGATCCAAGGAAAACTACTCGTCATCGACGGCGTGAATATCGTTCGTCGCGTGTATGAAGCAAGCACCGAACCGGAATCGCCGGAAAAGGCGGAGCTGGCCATACGCAATTCGGCTTCATTCTTCCGCAAACTGCTTGCAATTCATGAACCCACGCATGTGTTGCCGGCTTTCGATTTCGGCGGGCGCACCTGGCGCCATGCTCTCCATCCTCCCTATCGCGAACATGGCGCGTCGATGCCGCCGTTGTTGCACGAACGGCTGCCGGAACTGCTTGCAACGCTTACCTCGCGGGGCATGCATGTGGTGTCGGTTCCGGAGGTGGACGCCAATGACGTGATCGCTACCGCGGTACTGCGGTGGTTGAACGAGCAACGCGGCTCCGCAATCATCGCCTCGACCACGAAAAACCTGCAGGCGCTGATCGCACATGGGGCGCTGGTCTGGGACCCTTTCAAAGGTGAATGGCGTGATCGCGAATGGGTCATTGGGAAATTCGGCGTGCCGCCGGAAATGTTGACCGATCTGTTCGCCCTTGTCGGCGACTCGGCGCACGCGATCCCCGGCGTATCGAAGGTTGGCCTCAAGACGGCAGCCAAACTGCTGCAGTCCTACGAGACGCTGGAAGGGGTAATGGGCGGAGCCGGCATCCTGAAGAACACGCTCGGCGAGAAACTGCGCAAAGAGCACGACCAGGCTTTCCTCTCGCGTGAGCTGGTCAGGCTAAAAACCGACGTGCGCCTGGGAATCACGTGGAAGTCACTTGCTTGTACTCCGAGACATGACCCGTGATTTCGGCGATAAACCCATAACTCGGCGGGTCGCGACCCGCCCTACAATCGCCCCTTCAACCTTTCGGCGATCTCTTGCACCGTCCTGCGCATCGAACGAAAGTTTTCATGGCTCCAGCCATGGTTCGCATGGAGCGACTCGACCATGGCGCGGAACGTTTCGATTTCCTGCCGCAAATCCTGGGTGGCGGGACTATCCGCCGGCAGCTTCCCGACCTGTTCTTCCAGGCCGGCAAGAAGCGCGTCGATCTTGTCGGGATGGAGGTCCGGCTCCTCTGTCTTCGCGGACACCGCTCCCGGCCTCTTAAACAAGCTCATGGTTTTCCTCATGTTCAGGCATTCCTACACGATAGCCACATCAAGTGAAAAGCCAATGGCGTGCAGCAATCTCCTTGCAACTCCGGGGGGGCGAGTCGGGTCGCAAGGATCTTTTCGGGAAATGAAGGCTCCAAGGAGTTCGACATCAGCGGCATGTTGCGCAAAATCAAACGAGGTTCGGCAAGCCGAGCAGCCCCCGCGAGCCGGCGGGTTTACACTGATAGATATGCCAATATCACGTCCAAATGCGTACCGCTTACGCTGCCCGTCTTACGCACTTCCATGAGTGAAAGGTCCCCTTCTTTGTGGCGTAAATTCCTGGCGATCAACTGTATCGCGTTCAGCCATCTGGCTGCAGACGCGGCACCCCCAATTGTTTCGTATGACACGCTCGCGGCGACTCCGGCGCGCAGTCAGTCGAGCGAAGAAAGGCTTTGGAAAATAGCCGTGGATTCGGACAAGGCAGGCGCCTACGACGCTTACCTGAGGAAATACCCGAACGGACGATATGCGGTGTTGGCACGATCAAGGATCGCGAGCATCGTCGGCACGAAGAACAACGGCGCCACGCCGGCAAAGCCGCCCGAGGTGACGCCCAATGACCGCCTGCAACAACGATCAGGATTGTCAGCCGAGGACGAGCTCTGGAAGGCGGCAACCGAAACAGGAAAGCCGGGCGACTACCAGGCCTACCTGAGGGAGTATCCGCAAGGACGCTATGCCGAGATCGCAAGAAACCAACTCGGCACTGCCGCCCTCATGCCCGGAGCGCAAGCGGCCGTAGAGCCGGAATTCCGAACCAATTCGTCACCAAGCACAACAATACGCTTCGGCGATCAGACCATGACCGGAAATTTCACCACGGACCCACAGTCCGGAAAGGTGTCAGGTACGGGCCAGATCTCCTGGACCAACGGCAACAGGTTCGAGGGCACGCTGGTTCGCGGCGTAAAGCATGGCAAAGGCATGTTCAGCTGGAACAATGGCCAACGCTATGTCGGAGACTGGGCCAATGACCTGCCGAACGGCAAAGGCACCATCATCTACGCGAATGGCGACCGCTACGACGGTGACGTGAAAGACGGCCAGGCCCATGGCCAGGGGACTGCCAGGTTTACGACCGGTGACTCCTATGCCGGCAACTGGGTCGGGGGCAGACGTCACGGCAACGGCCGCTATCTGTGGGTGCAAGGGAGCTATTGGGAAGGTGAATTCAAGAACGGCGAGCGCACCGAGAATGGCGCGCTGACGCGCGCACCGGGCTCGCCGCAGGTGACGGTCAATGACGAACGTCCGGCGCATCGGACATCGGGCGGATCCCGCTGAACAGCGTTTTTTCGCGCGAACGGTCCTGTCAACCGGCAACCAAAATACGAAGATTTTCGCCCCCGCCACTAGATGTTTTGGAGGATTGCTCCAGACTTGAGCGATGCGGGCTCGGGGTGTGCCTTTGTCTGTCTCTGAATGAGGGATCCATGAGCCCACGCATGCGTCGCTGGTGGAAGAAGCCGCGGCGGCATCCGAATCGATGCAGGAGCAGGCCGCCACCCTGGCGCAGGCCGTCAGTGTGTTCAAGATCAATGGCGGGGTTTCGGCGAGCGCGCCGGTTGCGCGGGCGAACGCTCCGGTCCGGGCAAGCGTAATGCCGATTGTCAGGAAGGCTGCTGCTAAAGCGGTTACCGCCGCTCCTCAACCGAAGCGTATCGCGCAAGCCAAACCCACTGCGACCGGTGATTGGGAAAAGTTCTGAACCTTTGCGTGTATCCGCAAATACCAAACCGCCCTATATCGGGCGGTTTTTCATTGGCGGACTGATTGCAGGAATCGTAGGGTGGGCACCTGCGCGGATTTTGTAGGGTGCGCCGTGCGCACCGCAACCTTTGTTATTTCCGGACCGCTTGCAACGTATCAGCCCGAGGACGCTTTTTTGCGCGCGCCTCTACCACCAGGTAAACCACGGTCGCTATCGCCAACGGCGTGAGGTAGTAAATGGCCCGATAAGTGAGCAGCGCAGCCAGCAATTCATTCGTGGATATCTGATGCGAGAGCAATGCGACAAACACCGCCTCAAGCACGCCCAGGCCTGCAGGAACATGCGTAATGACACCCGCAATCGCGGCTACCAGCAGCACTTCAAGCACCACCGGGTAAGGGATCTTCTGGTCCAGCAATATGTACATGGCGCCAGCCATCAGCGACCAATTTATCGATGAAATCAGCAGTTGCAGCAGTGCCAGCTTCAGCGGCGGCAAGGTCAACTCGTGACCGCGTATGGTCCACGTACGCCGGCGAGCAAACGCGCACAGCAAGATGTAAGCGACGGCAACAGCAAACATGACGCCGCCAATCACCCGCAGGGCGAGAGTATCGATTTTCCAGTCGGGTGGCGGTGAAACAGGCCACCACAGGAATGCGAGGCCGGCAAGCAGCAGGTAACCGAGCCAGTTGGTCATCATGCTCAGGACGACCACGCGCGTGATCACCTCGGTCTCCAGGCCCAGCCGCGAATAAAGCCGGTAGCGAAAAGCAACGCCGCCTATCAGCGAGCCCATGTTGAGGTTGAATGCGTAACTAATGAAGTTGACTGTGACCACCTGCCGGGAGCTTAGCTTGTGACCGGTGTAGTAGCGCCCCAGCAGATCAAAGCAGCTATACAGCGCGAAGCTGGCCCAGCCCAACGCCGCCGCCATCAGCAGCGTTGCCGGCGCACGCCGGCTCATGGTCGTCAGCACCTCGTCCCATTCCACCGTACGCGCCTGCGTCACCAGCAAATAGGCTACCAGCGCAAAGAACGCATAGCTGAGCAGCCGCTTTGCCCATGGCCACCAGCTTTTCGAGGTAATGCCGTGTTTTGCCGGCCGATGCGTCCCGGCTTCCGTGCGCACATTCATGACGGCGCCGTCTCCGTAAGAGTATCAGCCCCCTCCGGCACAGCGGTGCGCCGCAACGAATGCAGCCTTGGCATATGCGCGGGCAGCCAGCCGGCCCACGCCGGGTAGCGACGCAAGATGTGGAACACAAAGAAGCTGCGCACCAGCCGCCACGTGTGGGACTCGTTCAGATCCGTGGCTTTGATTTCGTTACAACTGTTTGCCATCAGCCGCTCAAGGCTTGCACTGAGCTGCTGGTTGAATCCGCGGTCACGGATCATCACATTGGCCTCGAGGTTGAGTGACAGGCTGAGCGGATCCAGGTTGCTGGAGCCGACCGTTGCCCATTCATCGTCCACCAGCGCGACCTTGCCATGCAGCGGGCGGTCGCAGTATTCATAGATGCGCACCCCGGAGCGCATCAGGTGATGGTAAAGCATGGTGGCGGCCCGGACGATCGGCATGTCCGGTTTGCCTTGCAGGATTAGCGACACTTCCACCCCGCGTCGTGCAGCCTTGCGCATCTCCTTAAGGAAGTGGTAGCCGGGAAAAAAATACGCGTTCGCGATCACGACGCGCTTGCGCGCAAGACGGATTGCGAGGCGGTACTGGCGCTCGATGTCGTTCCTGTGTTTACGGTTGTCGCGCCAGATGAAAAGGGCATCGGCTTCACCCGCTGCGGGCAGTGATGCCGGGGCTACTCGCGTCAGCCGCTTCGGGAACCAGCGCCATCCCGGTTTGCCTACGGCGATTGCAGTTCGTGCGAAGTTGCGGATCTCTGCCACGATCGGGCCTTCCACTTCGACCGCGTAATCCTGCTTGGCCTCCGGCCCGAAATCGCCAAGATGGTCGGCCGAGTAATTGATGCCGCCTACAAAGGCGCGTTCTCCGTCCACCACCACAATCTTGCGGTGCATGCGTCGGAACACTTTGACGCGGCGAAACAGCCCCGGGGCCGGGTCAAACACATGAACGCGGACACCGGCATCGGTAAGGGCCGAAATGAATTCGGGCGACAGGTCCGGCGATCCCCATCCGTCGACCGTAATGTCGATCTGCACCCCACGTCGCGCCGCAGTCAGCAGCGCCGCATGGAGCGCCTTGCCGACCTTGTCTTCATACAGGATGAAGGTTTCAAGCAATACCTCGCGCTGCGCGGCAGCGATCACCTCGAAGACGCGCGGAAAAAACTCCTCGCCATTTTCAAGGAGCGAAAATTTGTTGCCACCTATCCAGCGACGTTTCACGATTCAATCTCTCGAGGGGCGGCGGTGGGCTGAGAAAGTGCGGTGCGACAACGAACAGTGGTGGCCGACTGCTGCAGCCTGAGTGGGGTAATGCATTTCATCGGTTCAAGTCTCGCATTGATTTACTGCAGTATCGCGCAACGCGGTGCAATGCATGCTGCACTTAATCAACGATCGGACTTTTTACGGGGAATATTTCACTGTGGGATTCGGATGCGCCTCTTTGGTTCAAACCATTGACGGGGTCTTACGGGCTTTCCGTACGGCGGGCCGCGACCGGTCGTGACCCGCCGGATGTGTTTGGCATCTCGTTTTGCGCGAAGCGCATGCTTTTAACCATCCGGCGGGTCATGACTGAACTGACCCCGCCCTACGTCGTCCTTTCCCGCGCCGTTTTCGCGACCGAACACCGTTTGGCGGGTCGAGACCCACGTCCGCGCAACAAAATTACGTCGCTTCCAACCATCGCTGCAACTGGCGCCTCACCTCGAAAGCCTGCAACCCAGCTTCCGGGTCACATACGATCAGCTCGCTTAGTCCCGAGGGGAACGCCATAGGAAGCGCATCGAGTATCCTGAAATCCCGCAACTGGTTCTGATGCACTACGGAAGAAATACTGTCCCATCTCCCGGTGCGCGGAGTGCTGCCGAGAAAGCGACGAGCCAGCGGCCCGAGAAAGCTTTGCAGCTCATCATCGGCCGCCAGGAAGCGCCAGTTGGAGTGCACCACTATGCCCACGTCGGCATGCGCCTCCAGCAACTCGTCCAGCACCCATGCCCACCTCAACAGCCACGCCGCCTGTATCGTGCGCTTGAGAGGGGCGACCGGCACGATCCGGATGACCGCGCTGGCAGGGTGTAACACTCCATCGAATTCCAGAAAAATGACGCGCATAGCTTTGCCATAGAGGCAGGTTTCTTCGTGCGCCTAAAGTACTGGATATATATACAGCTGTCAAGTACTCCACGCTGCGAGCTGAATGGCGATAAAGTTGTGGTCCGATAACTCACCAAAGATGAAAAGCGTGAAAAAAAGAATGTGGCAGGTAGATTTCGTATCGCTACGCCTGTTTATTGCCGTATGCGAGGAAACCACCATTGCCCAGGCAGCCGAACGCGAGGCTATCGTTGCGTCCGCGGTCAGCAAACGGATTGCCGACCTGGAGGAGTCGATCGGCACCCCCTTGCTGCTGCGGCACCGGTCCGGAGTGACGCCAACACCAGCCGGCGAAGCGCTTTTACAGCATGCGCGCAGCATTTTGCGCGGCGTGGAGAAGATGCAAGGTGAACTGAGTGAATTCGCAGTCGGCATACGCGGACACATCCACATCTATGCAAGCATCTCAGCCATCGTGGAGTTTCTGCCCGATGACATCAGCGAATTCCTGAAGCAGCACGACAACATCAAGATCGATCTTGAGGAGCGAGTCAGCAACCAGGTCATCCGGACCATAGAAGAAAACAGTACTGCCATCGGCGTGTGCTGGGACATATCCGATACGCGGGACCTGCAGGTCATCCCGTACAAAACCGATCGGCTGGTCGCCGTCGTCCACCAGGATCATCCATTAGCCCAACGCGAAACCGTGTCGTTCGAAGAGACCCTGGATTTTGACCATGTCGGCCAGCAACCAGACAGCATGATGAATCTCTTTCTCAGGCGTATCGCCGCGAAGTTGGGAAAGTCTTTCGTCAATCGCATCCACGTCACCACATTCGAGGCCGCATGCCGCATCGTCAACGCCAATCTTGCACTCAGCATCATCCCGGCTGAAGCGATCCAGCCGTATCAACTTGCCGTGGGCCTGCGCGCCATTCCGCTGAGCGATCCATGGGCTCACCGCCGTTTCGTCATCTGTTTGCGAGACTATGAGGCGTTACCGCTTCCTTCGCGCCTTTTCGTGGATTTCCTGCGCTCCGACCGTCCGCCATCGTGATCCACGATGGATGGCGTTCCCAAATACCGCTTTCGTTAGCTGGTTGTTAAAAGTTACTCTTCCCCCGGCACATCGGACGCGGAGAAGAGGCATTCATGACACCACAGAACAGAAAGGTCACCGTCCAGGAAGTCGGTTTGCGGGACGGGTTACAGAGCGTGCCGCACGTTATGCCGACCAGCGCCAAGAAGCGATGGATAGACGCGGAGTACGCGGCCGGCGTCAGGCATATGGAAGTTGCTTCGTTCGTCCCGGCGCGGCTGCTGCCGCAAATGGCTGATGCGGATGAGGTTATTGCGCACGCATTAACCTATCCCGACCTCACGGTCACGGCGCTCGTTCCCAATCTGAAGGGGGCCGAAAAGGCGCTCGCTTCAGGTGTCCACCGGATCGTGGCGCCGGTCTCCGTGAGCGCCGCTCACAGCACCGCGAACGTACGTAAAACACCGGTGGAAATGGTCGAGGAGTTCGGCCGCATCAGGGCGCTGCGGGACGCGTCAGGGAAATCGGTCACGCTCATCGCCGGGTTGTCCACGGTGTTCGGATGCACCTATCAGGGAAAGGTGCCCCTTGAAGACGTGCGCGACATCGTGCTGCGTGTGCTGGATGCAGGCTGCGACATCGTTGCGCTGGCCGACACAACCGGGCACGCCACGCCCGGTCAAGTCGGCACTTTCCTGGAAGCCCTGATGCCGGTGGCGAATGGCAAGCTCAATGTCGCGCATTTCCACGACACACGCGGACTGGCGCTGGCCAATACCATTGTCGCCCTGCAGCATGGGATATACGAATTCGACGCCACCCTTGCCGGGCTGGGCGGGTGTCCGCATGCACCCGGCGCCTCGGGCAACGTGGCGATTGAAGACCTGGTCTTCATGTTGGAGAGCATGGGATACACAACCGGTGTCGACGTGCACAAGCTGCTCGGATGCCGCTCGATACTGGAAGAATCGCTCCCCACGGCAACCCTGTATGGATCGCTGGGAAGAGCCGGCCTGCCGAAGGGATATTC
>JBBWZW010000466.1:0-27693 GCA_039649305.1 Burkholderiales bacterium | reverse complement strand
CAACAAGCATGAGAACATCACTCAGCGCGTTCACTTCGTCGACGACCTGTCGCACAAGAACAGGCTGCTCGATCACGTATTGCGCGATGAGACGATGGACCAGGCTGTGGTCTTTACCGCCACCAAGCGTGATGCAGATACCATTGCTGACCGCCTGAACATCGCTGGTTTCGCCGCTGCCGCACTGCATGGCGACATGCATCAGGGCGCTCGCAACCGTACCCTGGACGCACTGCGTCGCGGTCAGGTACGAGTGCTGGTGGCAACCGACGTAGCAGCGCGCGGCATCGACGTGCCGGCGATCACTCACGTGGTCAACTACGATCTGCCGAAATTCCCGGAAGATTACGTCCACCGCATCGGCCGTACCGGTCGTGCGGGCCGTAACGGCCTGGCGATTTCGCTGGTGAACCATGCTGAAGGCATGAACGTAAAGCGCATCGAACGTTTCACCAAGCAGATCATTCCGGTCGATGTGGTCGAAGGGTTTGAACCGAAAAAGACAGCGTCTGCCCCGCGCAAGCCGGGCGGCTGGAAGCCGGGCGACAACCGTGGCAACGCGGCCAAGCCGGGTCAGCGTACGTTCAGCAAGCCGGGTGCACCCCCGCGCAAGGAAGGCGGCGGATTCGGCGGCAAGACCTCGCGTTCCGGTGACAGCCAGGGCGGTCGTCGCTCTTACGCTGATCGCTGATCGCTGAATTAAACAGGTAGTAAATGAAAAGACCGCTGTGGCCAACGCCGCAGCGGTCTTTTTTTCGGTTGGACGCAGGGTGCGCCATGCGCACCCTACGTCTTAGAGCGGATTTCATGTCAGTGTAGGGGCCGCGCAGCCCCGGGAACCGGTTGAATGCCGGGCACGGAATAGCGTCGTAGCGCAGCTGCGGCAAGCAACCATAAGGACCGCAGGCGGCCGGTTCCCGGGACTGCCCGAGGGGTTCGACCAGATGGGGTGCATCGCGGCGTTGCCTCAGGCCGCTCAGGGGGCCACCCTGAGCGGCCTGAGGCGTCTAGCGCTGCACCCCTTCTGGTCGGGCGGCGATCCGTCAAACGCGGCTCCCTACACTGACATGAAATCCGCTCTAATACGCGCAAGTCCTGAACCCGACAAACATATCACTCCGTTCCGGCATAAAAAAATTCCGGTGCTTCGGAGACCGCATCCGCTGCCGCGTCGCAAAAGACGCGCCACGCACCACCTGGTGAGTCATGAAGCATGGCTCCGAATATTCCCGATAGCCGTCAGCCGCAAATGCCGGATACGGTTCGAACGGTGTGCCGGTCCACTCCCACAAATCACCCCAACGCAAAGCCGGGTGTGCCGTCAACGCGGCAAATTCCCATTCCGCCTCACTCGGCAAGCGCCGTCCGGCCCAGACGCAATAGGACTGCGCCTCATGCAGGCTGACGTGCCGCACCGGTTCGTTCGGGCGCAAGGCAACCTGTTTGCCGAAGCGCTGGCTGCGCCACGCATTCCCGTCGCGTAGCCAGTCGCCCGGCGCGGAACGATCCTGCCGCATCAGCCATGCACGACCGGCCCGCGTCCAGAACTGGGGCCTCTGGTAGCCGCCGTCGGCGATGAATTCATCGTATTGCGCGTTCGTAACCAGCGTCGAATCCATAGTGAATGGCGGGACATAACGCGCATGCGCCCATTTTTCGTTGTCGAACACGAATTCGCTATCACGACTGCTACCCAACTGAATCGAGCCTCCCGCAAAACTGATCTCTCCCAGCGCCCAGGATGGTATCGAGTGCCGGGCCAGCCGGGGCGGCATGACCACGCCGAGGGTCTGCAAGGCACAGGACATCGCCTCGCCGCGCATGTCTTCATACGCAAGCGCCAGCCGGTAGGGGTAGAGAGCCGCGGGCTCATTGCGCACCCGGCCCAGTTTGTCCAGCACGCGGTCCAGCACTTCCCGGCAATAGGTCTTGAGGGGGCCGCCGCCGGGAAGCCCCAGGGTCCAGCGCGCCCGATGCGGCACAGTGTTGGCGTCGAACCAGTCATCGCCTTTGGTCAGCATCGATGTGCGGTGGGCGGAGACCGGTGCGCTCGACTCGGCCTCCCGTAAAACATACCATTCGGCGAACCAGGCGATATGCCCGAACTCCCAGAGCGGCGGATTGACGGTGGGCAGAATCGGAACGTTGCCAGGCGCATCCAGCCCGACCGACGAAAAACAATCGAACAGCGCGAGGGTATATTCGCGCGCGTCCTGCAGGGCGCCGGCCAGCTCGCCAGGAGTAGCGGTTCGGAATGAAAAATTCATTGCAAGGGTCAGGCGGGAAAGAATTCAGTCGGGCTCTGTTGCGATCATAAATCTTAATCCCGGCGTCGCAAAAGACTGTGATAGAAGCTCCGACGCGAAAGCCACGCCGGTTAGTTGCGTCAGGATCTGGCCAGTCTGATACCGGTGAATTGCCAGCGTGCGCTCGCAGGGAAGAAGTTGCGATACGTGGCGCGCGCGTGGTGCGGCGGAGTCGCGCATGACGAACCTCGCAGTACGTACTGGTTCGACATGAATTTGCCGTTATATTCGCCGATCGCGCCTTCGGCTGTGGCGTAACCAGGGTAAGGCGCATAACTGCTGGATGTCCACTGCCAGACCGCGCCGAACAGTTGCGACATGGCGTTGCGTTCGATGCCATCCGCAGCCGCCGGGTGAAAAACGCCGGTCATATTGCCGGGTGACATGCCGCGGGCCACGTGTTCCCATTCCGCTTCGGTTGGCAGACGCGCGCCGGCCCAACGGGCGTAGGCGTCAGCCTCAAAATACGAAATGTGTACGGCTGGCCGCTGCGGATCGAGTGGATGCAGTCCATACAAAGTGAATTCCTGCCAGCCCGACTCACCCCGCTGCCAGTAAATCGGATGCGCCAACTGGTTGGTTCGCACCCAGTCCCAGCCTTCGGACAACCAGAGCGCCGGATTGTCATAGCCGCCGGCATCGATGAATGCGAGGAATTCGCCGTTGGTCACCAGTCGCGTCGCCATGGAAAACTGCTCCACAAACTGCCGGTGACGCGGTATTTCATTATCGAAGCAAAAGCTTTCGCCGTCGTGCCCGACTTCCACGATGCCCGCCTCGAATGTCTTCCATGATAACGGCGCGGTGCGGCCGGCTTTCTCCAGCGCTTGTGATAAATAAGCCGGATTCAGCGGGTTCATCGACAACAGGTGCTTGACGTCCGTCAGCAGCAATTCCTGGTGCTGTTTTTCATGCTGCAATCCGAGCTCTATGAGCGCGGCAACCGCGGCCGCATGGCTACTCTGCATCAGGCGCGGCAACAGCCTGGCCATCCGCCCGTCCACATTCTCGCGATATGCATTTACCTCAGCCAGCGACGGACGCGTAAGCAGGCCCCGCTGCGGACGCGGGTACTTCTCGCCAACGCCGTTGTAGTACGAATTGAAAAGCACGCGAAACGCCGGCAGAAACGAGCAGAAGTCCGGTTCGAAACGTTCGAGTATGAAAGTCTCGAAGAACCAGGTGGTATGCGCCATATGCCATTTGACCGGACTGGCGTCGGGCATCGATTGGACGCAACAGTCCTCATCAGACAGCGGTCGGGCCAGGGCCAGCGTATGCGTACGAACTTCGTCGTAGCCGGCAGGCACATCCTGCGTTGGAGTTGGCAACATGGCAGGGAGCAGTCTCATCGGGCTATCTCGCTCAATTCTAACTAAACCGCCCGGGCATGACACACCATGAACCATTTCCGCTCATCGGTCCAGATGCGGCACTCACCGAATCCGGCACGCTCCAGCAGTTTTACGAAGCCCTCTTCGGTGTATTTGTAGCTGTTTTCCGTGTGGATGCGTTCGCCCTCGGCAAAGCGACGTTCCCCGTGCGCCCACGCGACGGTTACCGTGTGCCGGGCTTCCAGATGCATTTCGATGCGGCTGTGCTCTTCGTTGAAATACGCGCGGTGGATCCAGTCGCGAGGGTTGAAGTTGGCATCCAGCAGATGATTCAGGTGCACCAGCAAATTGAGGTTGAACACGGCAGTGAGTCCGATTTCATCGTCGTATGCGGCATTCAACAGATGCGTTTCCTTTACCAGATCGATACCGATGAGCACACCGCCGTCGAGGCGGCAGGCTTCGCGCGCCCGACCGAGCAGGGCGACCGCTTCGTCGGGTGTAAAGTTGCCGATAGACGAGCCGGGATAAAAAAACAGGCGCTTCTCGCGCCTTACCTCCTGCGGGAGATCCAGCGTGCTCGAAAAGTCCATGCCCACGCCGGTCATCGTGATCTGGGGGAAGCGCTCTCGGAGGCAATCGACCGCGTCGCGCAGGAATTCGACTGATATGTCGACCGGCACATATTGCGCCGGCTGCAGCGCCGGGAACATGCGTGCCGCCTTGTTGCAGTTGCCGGCGCCAAGATCGATCAGCGTGCTGCTACGGCCAGCTACGCGCGCAATGTCGGTCATGTGCGCCTCGACGATCGCGGCCTCGGTCCGGGTCGGATAATATTCGGGCAGCTCGCAAATTGCGGCGAATATCTTCGATCCCAACGCGTCATACAAGTACTTGGGTGACGTGTATGCGTTCGGCGTCAGCAGCCCCGCGCTGAGTTCGGCACGTATCAGGTCCGTGTCCTTCCGGTACAGCTGTATGAATCCGTTTTGCAAGATCTTTTTTTCGGTAACGCGCCATCGTTTCCACGACCCGATCCCATGGCGCTCAGTGAGCAAAAGGTTTTTTAGCTATCATAGTTGCCACAACTAGCATCTTATTGACGCGAAACAAGTAAGGTGGTTCCCCGTGATTGCCTTTCCCTTTTCGGCCCAAAAAGAATCCTCGCGGCAATCCTCCGTGTATAACCCATCCTACTCCATGCTGCAACTGCGTCACCTATTCAAATCATATGCCAACGGCAGGCGCGTGCTGACCGACCTTTCCTATACGCTCGGCGACGGCGAGTATGTCGCCATCATGGGCGACTCGGGAGTCGGCAAATCGACGCTGTTGAACCTGATCGCCGGCCTTGATACAGCCGATAGCGGCGAGATACTGATTGACGGCATCCCGATGTCATCTCTGGACGATGATACTGCGACGCGTCTGCGCCGCGAGAAGTTCGGTTTCATTTTCCAGGCCTTTCACATCCTGCCGCACCTGACGCTGAACCAGAACGTCGCCCTGCCCTTGCTGCTGAACCATCGTGATGAGACGCAGCGGGCGGAACAGATGCTGGCGGCCGTGGGGCTGCATGGCCGCGGTAATGATTTTCCGCATCAGATGTCGGGCGGCGAGCTGCAACGCGTTGCGATTGCACGGGCACTGGTACATCGTCCGAAACTGGTGCTGGCCGACGAGCCCACCGGCAACCTCGACCCCGACACCGCACATGACGTGCTGATGCTTTTGCGCGGAGAGGTCAAGGCAAATCGCGCTTCTGGCATCATCGTTACGCACTCGCTCGCAGCCGCGGCAACCGCGGACCGCGTGCTGGTGCTGACCAAGAACGGATTGCAACCCGCGCCGCGCGGCCTGGAAGCATGAACCGCGGCTTGCTGCAGCGCGTCCTGCTCTCCCGTTGGCTGACCGGCGGCGAGTGGCGCGCGCATCCGGTACGCGCATTGATAGCGATCGGCGCAATTGCAGTTGGCGTGGCGCTCGGGTTTGCGATACACCTGATCAACACGGCGGCGTTCAACGAGTTTTCCGCCGCCATCAAAAGCCTTTCCGGCACGGCGGATCTACAGGTGCGCGCAACCCAGGGATTTTTCGATGAATCCATTTTTGCGACATTAGCCAAACGGGAAGGCGTGGTGCTTGCAAGTCCGGTACTGGAACTCGACGCCGGTGTGTCGGACCAAGAGCGGCCGCTAAAGATCATTGGCATTGATGTCTTCCGCAGCGCCGCGATCGCACCTGACCTGATCGGCGTGGCCGCTGAAGGCAAGACCTTCGACACGCTCGCCGACGATACGATCTTCCTTTCCACCGCCGCACGAGAGTGGCTGAAACTCAAGCAAGGCGACACGCTGCAACTGCGCGCGGGTACGCAGCCGGTGAAATTGCGCTTCGCGGGCGAGCTTGTTCGTTCGCAGCCGGGACAGCGAATTGCGGTAATGGACATCGGCGCGGCGCAATGGCGCTTCGGCCGGGTGGGCCAATTGTCGCGCGTCGACCTGAAATTGACGGACGGCGTGAACCGCGCGGCATTCAAGTCGGCCCTCGCGAAGGAACTGGGCCCGCAATACCTGGTCACCGAAACGGAAGACCAGGAAACGCAAACGGCCAACATGTCACGCGCCTATCGCGTCAACCTGAACATGCTGGCGCTGGTTGCGCTGTTCACCGGTGCATTCCTGGTGTTTTCCACGCAGGCGCTGTCGGTAATCCGGCGCCGCGGTCAACTGGCGCTGTTGCGTGTGGTCGGAATGACGCGCCGGCAGTTGCTGGTACAAATACTGCTCGAAGGCGTCACGCTTGGCGTCATGGGTTCGCTGGTCGGCCTTGCGCTCGGGTATGCTTTGGCGGCGACGGCACTGCATTTCGTCGGCGGCGATTTAGGCGGTGGCTATTTTCCGGGCGTCAGGCCGACCGTGCACTTTCCCATCACTGCCGCAGTAACATTTTTCATCCTTGGCACTGGCGTTGCCGTGCTGGGCTGCGCGAGTCCGGCATGGGAAGCGTCGAACGCTAAGCCGGCGCAAGCGCTAAAGTCCGGCAGTGAAGATGTCGCACTTGCGAAGCTCGCGTCGCCGTGGCCGGCCATCATCTGCTTGCTGACCGGCGCTGCGTTCACGCAATTGCCGCCGGTGTTCGACCTGCCGATCTTCGGATATCTCGCGATCGCGTTGCTACTGGTCGGCGGCATCGCGCTGATGCCACGTTTCGCATCAGTGTTTTTCTCAGCGCTCTCCGTTGCCGCAGGCAGACGCGCGCCGCGAACCATCCCCACACTGACGCTGGCAAGACTGGCGAATGCGCCCAACCAGGCATCGATCGCATTGGGCGGCGTCCTGTCGAGCTTCAGCCTGATGGTGGCGATGGCAATCATGGTGTCGAGTTTTCGCGTATCGGTCGATGACTGGCTGGCGCATTTGCTCACTGCGGATTTGTATGTGCGGTCGTCGGTCAGCGGCAATACCGGCTCCTTGAAGATGACCGAGCAGGAAGCAATTGCGGCGGCGCCCGGCGTTGCCCGCGCCAGCTTCTCGCGCTTCCTGCAACTGTCACTCAATCCGACGCGTCCGGCCGTCACGCTCATTGCGCGTCCAATCGATGCAGCCGATCCCGGCAAGACGCTGGCGATGACAGGCCCGGCACTTGCCCTGCCTGATGGAGCCATGCCGATCTGGGTGTCTGAAGCGATGGTGGATTTGTACGGTTACCATTCGGGCCTCCGCGTGGCGCTGCCGATCGGGAGTAAGGTGCATGAATTCGTGGTGGCCGGCGTATGGCGCGACTATGCGCGACAGTCCGGCGCGATACAGATGCGCTTGTCCGATTACCGTAAGCTGACCGGCGATACGGAAGTGAACGATATTGCGTTGTGGCTGAAGTCCGGCATCACGGCTGCACAAATGATCGCCACACTGCAGCAACTGCCATTCGGCAGCGCGCTGGAATTTGCGGAGCCGGGAGAGATCCGCGCAATCAGCCTGCGGATTTTCGATCGCAGTTTTGCGGTGACCTATTTGCTGGAGATGGTCGCGATCGTGATCGGTTTGTTCGGCGTGGCGGCGACCTTCTCGGCGCAAACACTGGCGCGGGCGAAGGAGTTCGGCATGCTGCGGCATATCGGCGTGACGCGGCGGCAAATCCTGACGATGCTTGCCACGGAAGGCGGCCTGTTGACCGGGCTCGGTATTGCCGTCGGTTTCCTGCTCGGCGCGAGCATCAGCCTGATACTCGTCTTTATCGTGAATCCGCAATCGTTTCACTGGACCATGCAATTGCATGTACCGTGGCAAGGGTTGGCAGGTGTCGCCATGGTGCTGCTGATATCGGCGGCGCTGACCGCTTTGATAGCGGGAAAATATGCGGTATCGGGCGCGCCGGTGCGTGCTGTCAGAGAGGATTGGTAAATGAATGTTTATTCGGTGATGCGCACTCTATCGATCGCGTTACTGCTGCTGGGGGCGACATTGTCCGGTGCATACGCCGCACCACCACAGTTTTCACCGGTAACGCCGGGCAATCCGATTATCTTCCCGCGTGACTTCGGTGCGCATCCCGACTTTCGCACGGAGTGGTGGTACGCGACCGGGTGGCTGGAAACGCCGGACAAGAAGCCGCTTGGCTTCCAGGTCACATTCTTTCGCTTCGCCACCGATCATGATGCGGCAAATCCAAGCAAGTTCGCGCCTAAGCAACTGATCATCGCGCATGCTGCGCTCTCAGATCCCACGGTCGGCAAACTGGTGCATGACCAAAAAATCGGACGTGAAGGTTTCGGGCTGGCCTATGCGAAAGAAGGCAATACCGATGTGAAGCTCGAGGACTGGACATTTGTGCGCGATGCAAGCGGCCAGTACCAGGCGAACCTGAAAGCGCGCGACTTTACACTGACCCTTTCGCTCACGCCGACACAGCCACCGATGTTGCAGGGTGACCAGGGTGTTTCGCGCAAAGGACCCAAGGCCGGGCAGGCCAGCTATTACTACAGCGAGCCGCACCTGAAGGTCACCGGCTCGATCACGCGCAACGGCAAGCCAGAGACTGTTAAAGGCTCTGCCTGGCTAGACCATGAGTGGTCAACCACGGTGCTCGACCCGGATGCGGTCGGATGGGATTGGGTGGGCGCCAATCTGGATGACGGGTCGGCGTTGATGGCGTTTCAGATCCGTACCAAAACCGGCGGCAAGTTGTGGTCGGTTGCAACGCTACGGGACCCGTCCGGCCGCATCACGCATTTCGATCCGGAACAGGTACGTTTTGTTCCGCAGCGCACCTGGCGCTCGCCGCGCACCAATGCGACTTATCCGGTCGCCACGCGCATCGAAACCGGGACGACCTCGTGGACATTGACACCCTTGCAAGATGATCAGGAGCTCGATTCGCGGCAGTCGGTGGGATCGGTGTACTGGGAAGGCGCCGTGACCGTTACACGTGACGGACAACCGGCGGGTCGCGGCTACTTGGAAATGACCGGTTACGTGAAGGCTATGCAGTTATGAGCAGTTCCAGAGAACAGCAAAAAGGCAGCGTGTCGACGCTCAAGGCCTTGCTGCCTTTCCTTGCGCCATACAAGCGTCGATTTGTGCTTGCGGGTATAGCGCTGCTGTTTGCCGCCGGTGCGACGCTGGCCATTCCGTATGCGTTCAAACAACTGATCGACATCGGCTTCGGTTATGGCGGAGTGAGGGATCCGGCGCATATCGATCGCTATTTCATCGGGCTGTTTGGCGTTGCATGCGTGCTGGCAGTTGCGACGGCGGCACGCTTTTACATGGTGTCATGGCTGGGTGAACGGGTCACGGCCGACCTGCGCAGCGCAGTGTATCGGCACGTCGTCAATCAAAGCCCGCAGTTTTTCGAAACCACGCAAACCGGTGAAGTGCTCTCGCGCCTGACCACGGATACGACACTGATCCAGGCATTGGTCGGCACCAGCATTTCGATGGCACTGCGCAATGCGTTGTTGTTCATCGGCGGCCTGGTGATGCTGTTCGTCACCAGCCTCAAGCTTTCTTCCATCATCATCGTGCTGCTGGCTGCGGTGGTTTTGCCGATCATCGTGTTCGGCCGCCGCGTACGACGGTTATCACGCGATTCCCAGGATCGGGTCGCGGATGCGTCCGCGCTGGCCGGAGAGATTCTCAACGCAATGCCGACGGTACAGGCATACACACACGAGAAAGAAGAAACAGCCCGCTTTAGCGCCTCCATTGAACGCGCGTTCAAAACCGCGATGCAGCGCATACGTGCGCGGTCGATGCTTACGCTGATTGCAATCTTGCTCATATTCGGCGCGATCGTGTTTGTGCTCTGGCTGGGTGCGCATGCGGTGATCGAAGGGAGGATGACCGAAGGCGAACTCGCGCAGTTTATCCTGTACGCGACCATCGTGGCCGGCGCGGTCGCCGCGTTGTCCGAGGTGATAGGAGAGGCGCAGCGCGCAGCTGGCGCGACCGAGCGTTTGCTGGAATTATTGTCATTGCGTTCACACATCCGATCGCCGGCACATCCGAAGCCATTGCCGCTTCGTACGGCTAATGGCGCGGCGCTGGCGCTGCGGGATGTCACCTTCCATTACCCTTCCCGCCCGGAGTCGGCGGCGCTCTCCGGTTTGTCGCTGAATATCCGGCCGGGTGAAACCGTGGCCGTCGTCGGACCGTCCGGGGCGGGAAAGACCACGTTGTTCCAGCTGCTGCTGCGGTTCTACGATCCGCAGCACGGCGCCGTCACACTGGACGGTGTGGACATCAGGGAGCTTGATTTGCAGGCGCTGCGCGGCGCCATCGGCATCGTGCCGCAAGACACCGTGATCTTTTCCGCCGACGCGATGGAAAACATCCGCTACGGCCGCGTGGACGCGACCGATGCCGAAGTGCTGGCCGCGGCCAACATGGCGGCGGCGCATGAATTCATCGAGCGGCTACCGGATGGTTATCGCTCCTTTCTCGGCGAACGCGGCGTGCGCCTTTCGGGCGGGCAGCGTCAGCGGATTGCCATTGCCCGCGCCTTGCTGAAAAATCCGCCGCTGCTACTGCTGGACGAAGCCACCAGTGCGCTGGATGCGGAATCGGAACGGCTGGTCCAGGGCGCGCTCGAGGCGGCAATGGTGGGCCGCACCACCCTCATCATTGCGCATCGCCTCGCGACCGTGCAGCGCGCGGATCGCATTATCGTCATGGAGCACGGGCATATCGTCGAAACCGGCACCCATGCATCGCTGGTCGCGCAGGGCGGGCTGTATGCGAGCCTGGCTGCATTGCAGTTTTCACAAGTGCCGGTACACCACAACGAAGAACGTATTACGGGTTCCTCCGCGTAATTACTTTAAAATAGCGCATCCGACGAACCCTCAGGCAACGTATGCGCCAATACCTCGATTTCATGCGCCATGTCTATGAACATGGCACCGAAAAAACCGACCGCACCGGCACCGGCACGCGCTCGGTATTCGGCTACCAGATGCGTTTCAACCTGCAGGAAGGGTTCCCGCTGGTCACGACCAAGAAGCTGCACCTGAAGTCGATCATTCATGAACTGATCTGGTTTCTCGCCGGCTCTACCAACACCAAATACCTTAAAGACAACGGCGTCTCCATCTGGGACGAATGGGCCGACCCGGAAGGAAACCTCGGGCCGATTTACGGTTATCAATGGCGCTCCTGGCCTGCGCCAAATGGGCAGCACATTGACCAGATCGCGCAGGTGATGGAGCAGATCAGGAACAATCCCGATTCGCGCCGCATGATTGTGTCGGCCTGGAACGTGTCGGATATCCCACGCATGAAACTGCCGCCTTGCCACGCGTTCTTCCAGTTCTATGTCGCCGATGGCAAGTTGTCATGCCAGCTCTACCAGCGCAGCGCCGACATTTTCCTCGGCGTGCCGTTCAATATCGCCTCCTACGCGCTGCTCACCCACATGATGGCCGAGCAAACCGGGCTGGAAGTGGGCGATTTCATCTGGACCGGCGGCGATTGCCACCTGTATTCGAATCACATGGAGCAGGTGCAGCTGCAACTGTCGCGCACGCCTCACCCGTTGCCGAAACTGGTGATCAAGCGCAAGCCCGATTCGATCTTCGATTACCGGTTCGAAGATTTTGAGATTACCGGGTACGAGTCGCATCCGCACATCAAGGCGCCGGTGGCGGTTTAGTAGTCGTTCCCGCGCAGGCGGGAACCCAGGGATGCTCCGTCGGCGCCATTTAAGAGTAGTTTAATTTTTATCAGTGTTTCCAGATTCCCTGCCTTCACGGGAAAACAATGCATGAAACCAAACAACCCTGACCTCACCATCGTCGTCGCCATCGACGCCCAACGCGGCATAGGCGTGAACAACCAGCTGCCCTGGCACCTGAAGGAAGACCTTCAGCACTTCAAGCGCACCACCTCCGGCCATCCGATCATCATGGGACGCAAGACCTTCGATTCCATCGGTCGGCCGCTGCCCAACCGCCGCAACATCGTCGTCACCCGCAACCCCGAGTGGCGGCATGACGGCGTTGAGGCGGTTACCTCGTTTGACGCAGCGTTGAAGCTGGCCGGCGATGGGGAAGCCATGGTGATCGGCGGCGCGCAAATCTTTACCGAGGCGTTGCCGCATACCGGCCGGCTGATCCTCACCGAAATCGACAAGGTATTCAACTGCGATACATTTTTCCCGCCCATCGATCCGCAGCAGTGGAAAGAAGTGGCGCGGGAACGGCATCATTCCGCCGAAAACGGATGCGATTACGCATTCGTCACTTACGAAAAATCATAGGGAGTATTTATGTCAGGACATGGGTTTCACGTACACGGCCCGCATGATCACGAAGTCGAGCACGCAGCACATGGCAGCGACATTTTTTCCAGCAAAATAGCAGTAATGACCGCGGTGCTTGCCACGGTCGGCGCCGTATTCGGCTACATGGCAGGCGACACGCAAAACAATGCGGCGCTGTTCAAGAACAATGCCGCGATCAAGAAGACCGAAGCATCCAACCAGTGGAATTATTACCAGGCCAAGTCCAACAAGCAGAACCTCGCCGAACTGGCGATGACCCTGCCCGGCGTGGACACTGAAAAGTACAAAGGCGAAGTCACTCGTTACAAGGGCGAAAAAGAGGGCATCAAGAAAGACGCCGAGAAACTGGAAGCCGTCTCGGTCGACTGGGATAAAAAATCCGACGAGCAGATGCACCAGCACCATCGCTGGGCGCAGGCAATGACAGCCGAGCAGATTGCCATCTCACTGGCGGCAATCACGCTGCTGACGCGCAAGAAGTGGCTCGAATATGCTGCCTATAGCGTCGCAGGCGTAGGCGTTGCACTTGGCGTGCTGGCCTGGTTGCACTTTTGATGGACAAGCGCCCGGGCCAATAACGCTTCAGCGGATCACACACAGCGCCCCGCTCACTCGTTGGCTATGTGGAACACGTAATCATTGTTGGCGTGGTTGCAAATTTGCAATGGTTTCAGCCAGGGCTCCCTTTTCTGTGACATACCAAGGCATTCCGCTTTAGCAGTCCATCGACCACATGCGTGCCCACTCCTGAAGACCCCGCGGCAACGCATGGCCCCCACCCATGCCGGTTTAAATTCCGTCTTCGCGCAACATCTGCTCTCCGGTCATGTCCAATATTCTCGGACATCTCCTTCACGTTGAGTCGATGGTTCCTCCCATGAGTTTCAACCGCTTCAAGGATCGTATGCACGCCGGCCACCTGCTGGCGAAACGCCTCGATAGATATGCTCATGATCCCAATGGGATTGTGCTCGCATTGCCGCGGGGCGGTGTACCGGTCGGATTTGCCGTGTCCAAAGCACTCGGGCTTCCGCTCGATGTCATGCTGGTCCGAAAACTGGGCGTGCCCGGCCACGAGGAACTCGCGATGGGGGCGGTGGCCAGCGGTGGCGAGTTCGTGGTTGCGCCCGACGTAGTGCAAATGCTGGGCATTCCGGAACACGTGATCGAGGCGGCGGCGCGTCGCGAAATGGCCGAGATCGAAAGGCGCGAGCAGCTCTTTCGGGCCAACCGTCCTCCGCTGCAGTTGCAGGACCGTGACGTGATTCTGGTCGACGACGGCCTGGCGACCGGCTCCACCATGCTGGCCGCTGTGCAAGCAGCTCGCGCACAGAATCCGGCGCAGGTAGTGGTCGCCGTTCCCGTCGGCGCACCCGACACTTGCCGCCGGCTAAGCAGCGTTGCGGATGAAGTCATTTGCCTGCGCATGCCCGAGCCGTTCTATGCGGTAGGCATGTGGTACGAGAATTTCACCCAGACGACCGATGAGGAAGTCATCCAGCTGCTGGATCAGGCCTGGCAGGACCAGCCCGGACCATCCGGCCACATTACCGGCCCCGGCAATATCAGTCAGCAGAATGACCACCCCGGGACGAGGGGCCGATAGGACACTCTTCCCCGCGCTGCAGGAGGAAACCATGGCGTCACCGGCACAGAGCGACCTGGTACGGATCGCAACCGATTCCGTGCAGGTCGAAGGCATGCTCGAGGTTCCGCAAAATGCAATCGGTATCGTCCTGTTCGCGCACGGTAGCGGCAGCAGCCGCTTAAGCCCGCGCAACAACTACGTGGCCGGCGTATTGCGCAGCGCGCGAATCGGAACGCTGTTGATGGATTTGCTCACGCCGCAAGAGGACCAGGATTACCGGACGCGTTTCGATATTTCACTGCTGACGCGTCGCTTGCTCGATGCGACCAGCTGGCTGCGGCAATACGATCCGACCCGCTCACTTCCGATCGGACTATTTGGCGCGAGCACCGGCGCAGCTGCTGCCCTGCAGGTTGCCGCGATATTGGGGCCGGATATCAGCGCAGTCGTCTCGCGCGGCGGGCGCCCCGACCTTGCGGGCAGGGAGGCGCTCGAAAAGGTCATCGCCCCGACCCTCCTCATCGTCGGCGGCCTGGATGACGTGGTGATCGAGCTGAACCAGGCGGCATACGACGCGCTGAAATCCGAGAAACAGCTGGTGATCGTTCCCGGCGCCACGCATTTGTTTGAAGAGCCGGGAACACTGGAATCGGTGGCGCAACTCGCCCGGGACTGGTTCGTCGCGCATTTTCCCGGTGGTCCTAGTGGTCTCTCGGTTAGCGCCTAATATGAAGACTCCACTCGACAGAAAGGAGATGGTCATGAATCGGGAATCCGCAACAAACCAGGGAGCATGGAGAACATGGCTCGCCGGCGCCGCTATCGGCGCGGTGGCAATGTATATGACAGATCCGGAAAGAGGCAGGCGGAGGCGGGCATTGGCGAGGGACAAGATGCAGCATCTGGTGAACAAAACCAGCGATGCGCTCGATGCCACCACGAAGGATCTCGGGAATCGGGTGCAAGGACTGCGCGCTGGGGCAAGCCGCAGGTTGCTGGGGCCCAGCGCGGTCACGGACGATCAGTTGCTGGTCGAAAGGGTGCGCGCGAAACTTGGCCGTGCCGTGTCGCATCCCCATGCGATCAAGGTCGAAGCGCATCAGGGACGCGTGGTGTTGAGCGGACCCATACTGGCGCATGAAAAAGAACAACTGCTGCAAGTGGTGCGCGACGTCGCCGGCGTCGCCGATGTCGAAGATCAGCTTGAAGTGCATGACAAAGCGGATATCCCTGCCTTACAAGGCGGAAAGCTGAGACAGCCATTGCCGGTCTTCCTGCAGGAAAACTGGCCGCCGGCGCTGCGCGCAGTTGCCGCGTTGGGGGGCGGTGTGCTCGGATACTACGGTTTGAAGCGGCGTTCGCCGGCAAGCGTTGCAATTACAGCGGTGGGCGTAGGCCTGTTGGCCCGCGGTCTGATCAATATGCCGTTCATGCGCATGGTCGGCGCCGATACCTCCAGGTTGCCGATGCACCTGGAAAAATCCATCCACATCGCGGCCCCGCGTGAAAAGGTCTTCGATATGTGGAGCAATTACGAGAACTTTCCGCATTTCATGTCGCATGTCCAGAAAGTTATCGACCTGGGTAACGGGCGGTCGCACTGGGTCGTCAGCGGGCCGGCGGGTACGGTGGTGGAGTGGGATGCGGTCATTACCGAATCCATGCCGCCGGAACTGCTGGCGTGGAAGAGCGATCCGAATTCCCCGGTGCAGCACCAGGGCAGGATCCGCTTCGAGCCGGAAAACAGCGGCACACGGGTGCATGTGCAAATGGACTACGCGCCGCCTGCAGGCGTGATCGGACAAGCGGTCGCCGCCCTGTTCAATGGCAATCCGAAGAAGCAGATGGACGAGGACCTGATGCGCATGAAGAGCTTCATCGAAAGCGGGATCCTGCCGCACGATGCGGCCAAGCCGGTAAAGGAGCCGGCTTCGATATTGCATTGAGTGGATGAAACAACGAGGCCGTTTCCCCCGGAGGCGGCTCTTCTCTATTCCGATTCCCGTTTCAAAAGGCCATGTCTACCCTCACCAACTCTCCGGTCAGCATTGCGATTGCATCACATGCCCATTTGCTGAAAGGCGGTCCGGACGATTACGATCCGTTGCTGGAACTCATCGGCGATGCACGCTTCGTGTTGCTGGGCGAAGCCAGCCACGGCACGCATGAGTTCTATCGCGAGCGGGCGGAAATTACCAAACGCCTGATTACCGAGAAGGGATACACCGCGGTCGCGGTGGAGGCGGACTGGCCGGACGCCTATCGCGTCAATCGCTACGTGCGCGGCACCAATGACGATCCCGACAGCGAGCGCGCATTGGCGGGATTCGAGCGCTTTCCGACATGGATGTGGCGCAATACCGATGTAGTCGAATTCGTCGACTGGCTACGGGCGTGGAACGATGCGCGGCCGGCGGACGTGGAAAAGGCCGGCTCGAAGGTGGGGTTTTATGGCCTCGATCTGTACAGCCTGTTTCTTTCAATAGAAGAAGTGCTGCGCTATCTCGACAAGGTCGATCCGGAAGCCGCCCGGCGCGCGCGCGAACGCTATGCCTGCTTCGACCATTACAAGGAAGATACGCAGCGCTATGGCTATGCGGCCGGCTTCGACCTTACTGAATCATGCGAACTGGCAGTCATGGAACAGCTGCGCGAATTGCGCATGCGTTCGACTGATTACAAGGATGAGGACCGGCAACTTGCAGCCGACGAATTTTTCTACGCCGAGCAAAACGCTCGGCTGGTGAAAAACGCGGAGCGGTACTATCGCTCGATGTTTAAAAATGAAGTGTCATCCTGGAACCTGCGCGATGAACACATGACGGAAACCCTGGTTGCATTGGCCAGCCATCTTTCGCAACCGGACAAACACGCGAAGATCGTGGTCTGGGAACATAACTCGCATATCGGCGACGCGCGCGCGACAGAAGTCAGCAAGCAAGGCGAGTGGAACGTAGGGCAGCTAACGCGCGAACTGTATGGTGCAGACGCAGTTCTGGTGGGTTTTACCACTTATTCAGGAACGGTGACCGCGGCATCGGAATGGGGCGGACCGGCGGAAAAGAAACGTGTGCGGCCGGGCCTGGAAGGCAGTTATGAAGAGGCTTTGCATCGCACCGGACTTTCCCGTTTCATGCTGCCGCTGCGGGGAAAAACCGAAGCGGTAAAGGCATTGGCCGCCCGTTCGCTGCTGGAGCGTGCGATCGGGGTTATCTACCTCCCGCAAACCGAACGGCAGAGTCACTATTTCCGCGCCTTGCTGCCGCAACAGTTCGACGCAGTGCTGCACTTCGATGAGACGCGGGCGGTGGAACCACTGGAACGCTCGGCTCATTGGGAAACCGGCGAGGCGCCGGAGACTTATCCGTCAGGGATCTGAGTTTTTCCGGTGACGTATCGTGGGATGATAACTACGGGGATGACATCGCAAAATACGACGGTCGTAGGTTCAGTGGGACACTCGGGATTAGCATCCCCACCCGCTGACTCACTGATTCGAAATTGCCAGCAGCCCCACAATCCCTGCCAGGTAAAGCACCAGCACGACAAATGAATCGATACCCATACGGGCAATCTGGCGTGAGGAGCGATATATCAGTCCGGTCATGTAGACGCCGGTAAGCAGGATGCCCAGGCCGCTCAGATAGATATCGGTCTTCTGCGCCAGCGGCAGTACCGCCTGGCCCGACAATAGCGTGGCAAGCAGAAACAGCACCGGAAGGAATGCGTTTCCTCCCAATACATCGCTGACGGCCATACGATAATCGCCCATCTGCACCGCAGCCAGCCCGGTCGATACCTGGGGCAACGCCGTTGCCGCCGCCAGCACGGTGGCGCCGAACACAACGCCGTTCATGCCGAACTGCCCGGCGATAGTGCGGCTGGTGGTTTCGAGTATGACGCCACATGCCAGGGTCACTGCGGCACCGATGGCAAATACGATAAGCGCACGCGGACCCGCGAGATTGGCCGGGGACCCGGGCAGCACACACTCGCCCCGCGCCCTGTCCGACGGCGGATCATCGTCGTCCGGCCATGACACGTTGCGCATTCTGCCGATCACGAGAAGCCCGAAGACCCACGTGCCGGCGATCAACGTCTCCAGAGGCGCCATGCGCGCGTAAACCAGTGAAGCCGGCAACTGGCTCCCCATGATGACGAGGGCCAGGATAGCGATCACCAGCACACCTTCCAGCACCATTTGGGGTGAAGCCGCGCGGTAAGTGAGCGACCCTTTCTCGCTCAGGCCGAAAACATCCAGCAGCACCAGCACGACCGTCTGCATTGCAATGCCGCCGAGCAGGTTGCCGATGGCAATCGCCAGGTCATGGCGCAATGCGCCGCTCGCGGTGATGGCAACTTCAGGAAGATTCGTGACGATGGCCAGGAAAATCATGCCGCCCAGAGCTTCGCCCAGCCCCCAACGCTCGCATAGTGCGTCGGTCGCTCTCGACAATTGGACGCCGGCCATCCATACGCCTGCTGCTGCGGCAAGGAAGAGGGCTATGAGCGCGGCAAGGGGAAGATCGGACAACATTGCATACCACGGCCATTCCGATCCGTTCGCGGCGGGAGCTTTCACCTCGCGAGGAAAAGCTCCGCACCTGGGACGACACTACTTATTGTCCTTGACCTCCTTGAACTCCGCATCAACCACGTCTTCCTGCGGCTGCCCCTGGTCGCGCGCGTCCGCTCCTGCTGCGGCCGCGCTTGCGGCTTGCTGCGCTTGCGTGTCGGCATACATTTTCTCGCCGAGTTTCTGCGCGGCGGTGGAGAGGGCCTGGATCTTCGACTCGATCCCGGATCTGTCATTGCTCTTCAAGGCTTGTTCAAGCTCCTGGAGCGACGCCTCGATCCTCGATTTTTCATCCGCCTCGACCTTGTCGCCATACTCGCTCAATGCTTTCTTCGTCGAGTGCACCAGCGCGTCGCCCTGATTGCGTATGTCAGCGAGCTCCTTCAGCTTCCTGTCCTCATCCGCATGCAGTTCAGCCTCCTTCACCATCCTCTCGATTTCCTGTTCGGTCAGCCCGGAGTTGGCCTTGATGGTGATCTTGTTTTCCTTGCCGGTGGACTTGTCTTTCGCACCGACATGGAGAATGCCGTTGGCGTCGATATCGAAGGTCACTTCGATCTGGGGCATGCCGCGCGGCGCGGGGGGAATGCCTTCGAGGTTGAACTCGCCCAGCATCTTGTTGCCGGCCGCCATTTCCCGCTCGCCCTGGTAGACCTTGACGGTCACCGCGGGCTGGTTGTCGTCCGCAGTCGAATACACCTGGCTGAACTTGGTGGGAATGGTGGTGTTCTTTTCGATCATTTTGGCCATCACACCGCCCATTGTTTCAATACCGAGCGAGAGCGGCGTCACATCCAGCAGCAACACATCCTTGCGTTCGCCTCCCAGCACCGCGCCCTGGATCGCTGCACCCAGCGCCACGGCTTCATCCGGGTTGACGTCCTTGCGCGGTTCCTTGCCAAAGAAGCCCTTGACCCGTTCCACCACTTTCGGCATCCGTGTCTGGCCACCGACCAGGATCACGTTGACGACGTCTTCGACTTTCAGGCCGGCATCCTTGATCGCGATGCGGCACGGCTCGATCGATTCCTCGATCAGGTCTTCCACCAGCGATTCCAGCTTGGCGCGGGTGACCTTCATCGTCATATGAACTGGTGCGCCATTGGACATTGCAAGATAGGGCTCATTGATTTCGGTTTGCTGCGTCGAAGACAGCTCGATCTTGGCGCGTTCGGCGGCAATCTTTATGCGTTGCAAGGCAATCGGATCCTTGGAGAGGTCGATGCCGTTGTTCTTCTTGAATTCATCGATGATGTAATTGATCAACCGCTGGTCGAAATCTTCGCCGCCAAGGAAGGTATTGCCATTGGTCGAAAGCACTTCGAATTGCTTCTCGGCCCCCATCTCGGCGATCTCGATGATGGAAATATCGAAGGTGCCGCCGCCAAGATCGTATACCGCTATCTTCTGATCGCCCTTGGCGGTCTTGTCCATGCCGTATGCAAGCGCGGCTGCGGTCGGCTCATTGATGATGCGCTTGACGTCGAGGCCGGCGATGCGTCCGGCGTCCTTGGTCGCCTGGCGCTGTGAGTCGTTGAAATAAGCAGGAACGGTAATGACCGCTTCCGTCACCGTCTCGCCGAGATAGTTTTCCGCATCTTTTTTCACCTTGCGCAGGATCTCCGCGGAGACCTGCTGTGGCGAAAGCTTCTTGCCGCGCACTTCGATCCAGGCATCGCCGTTATCGGCCTTGATGATCTTGTACGGCATCAGCTTGATGTCCTTCTGCACTTCCGCCTCGTCGAACTTTCGACCGATCAGGCGCTTTACCGCATAAATCGTATTCTGCGAATTGGTGACCGCCTGGCGTTTCGCCGGTGCGCCGACCAGCACTTCGCCGTCTTCCGTGTATGCAACCACGGATGGCGTGGTGCGCTGGCCTTCGGAATTTTCAATCACCTTCGGGTGATGACTTTCGACGGTCGCGACGCAGGAGTTGGTTGTGCCCAAATCAATACCTATGATTCTGCCCATGATATTTACCTCATTCTTGATAACTGTACCCAATTGCCTGGTGAAGACGAAAAGCCGTCTCCCCAAGTGCCTGCATCAGGACGGCTTTTGTTCCGGTGCCTGTTGCTGCGCTGCCGGTTGTTCGGGCGCTTGTTGTTGAGATCCCTTCTGTTGAGATACCGTCACCAACGCGGGGCGCAGCAGCCGGTCAGCAATCATGTAACCTTTTTGCAGCACATTGACGACGGTATTTGCTTCCTGGTCCGCGGGCACCATGGAAATCGCCTGGTGCCTGGCGGGGTCCAGCCTGTCCCCGGCAGCTGGATTAATTTCGGACAAGCGGTTCCGCTCGAACGCCGATTGCAACTGTTTCAGCGTCATGTCCACGCCTTCCTTCAGCGATTCGGTGGAAGGGGTTTCGACTTGCAAGGCCCGTTCCAGGCTGTCCTTTACCGGCACCAAAGCATCGGCAAAATCCTCGATGGCAAATTTGTGCGCGCGCGCAATATCCTCCTGCGCACGGCGACGCATGTTCTCGACCTCTGCACGTGCCCGCAACAGCGACTCGTGCATTTCGTTCGCCCTGTTCTCCGCATCATTGATCTGCGCCTCAAGTTCGGCATTCGGCTCGCTGCCCTCTTCATCGCGCGACCTCTGCTCGGCCTGCGCACCTTGTCCATCTGGTTTTTTTTGCTCTTGCGCCTGTTCCTGGTTCTGCATGAAAAACCCTCCTGCATTGAAAAGTTCCGGCACCAGAATTGCGGGACCGATAATGAGTAATCCGACATCTTTTCGACAGCTTTTCGCAGGGAGATATCCATGGTTCCCAAATTTATCGGGGGGCATGGAGGAGGAACTGCGCCACGGGATTATTGCGCCGGGGGAGGAGGACGCAGGGCGCATCACGATGCGCCCTGCGCGGTGCCTTAGCTGCGACTTCGGGGGTATTGGACCAAGGCCTTCCGATCGGCTTCATTGGCCATGCCGGATAAAGGCATGCGAGTGCCGGGCACGATAAGCTTATGCACGTGCAGGCCTTTCCAAAATGTGATGTAAGCTTTATTCCTATGCAGCGTTACCTGATCATTGCCGGACTTATCCTGCTTGCCGTCGGCGCGGCATGGCCATGGATTTCGAAACTACCGTTCGGCCGTCTGCCGGGCGATATACACATCGTGCGCGATGGTTTCAGCTTTCATTTTCCGATCGTGACCTGTATCGTGATTTCCGTGCTTCTGTCGATTGTGTTCTCGATATTCCGCCGCTAGCGTTCGCAGGCCGAACGTGGAAATGCCTCGACCGCAGCACATTATTGAAAAAGCCATCACAATGAAGCACGTTGACCCGAGTCAACGGCAATTCGGGGGCTTTTCCACCATGTTTCCCCCATATCTGCGAAAATTCGTCTTTTAATTTTTTCGGCGCGCAAGCTTTCCGCCCAGGCGTCTCCCTCGCAATTCAGTCCTCATTGGAGACCTCGATGAAATTCCGCTTCCCCATCGTCATCATTGACGAAGACTTCCGCTCCGAAAACACTTCCGGCCTCGGCATCCGCGCACTCGCCGATGCGATGGAAAAAGAAGGGATGGAGGTCCTGGGCGTTACGAGCTACGGCGACCTGTCGCAATTCGCGCAGCAGCAATCGCGCGCGTCCGCTTTCATCCTTTCGATCGATGATGAAGAATTCGGCGGCGGCTCGCACGAAGAGACCGACCAGGCGTTGCAATCGCTGCGCGCCTTCGTCGAAGAGATTCGCTATAAGAACGCCGACATCCCGATTTACCTCTACGGCGAAACCCGCACCACGCGCCATATCCCGAACGACATCCTGCGCGAACTGCACGGCTTCATTCACATGTTCGAGGACACGCCGGAGTTCGTCGCGCGCCACATCATCCGCGAAGCCAAGTCCTACCTCGACGGCCTGGCGCCGCCGTTCTTCCGCGCGCTGGTGCATTACGCCCAGGACGGGTCCTACTCCTGGCACTGCCCTGGCCACTCGGGCGGCGTGGCATTCCTGAAATCGCCGGTCGGCCAGATGTTCCACCAGTTCTTCGGCGAAAACATGCTGCGCGCCGACGTCTGCAACGCAGTCGAAGAACTCGGCCAGCTGCTTGACCACACCGGTCCGGTCGCGGCATCTGAGCGCAATGCGGCGCGCATCTTCAATGCCGACCATTGCTACTTCGTCACCAATGGCACCTCGACCTCGAACAAGATGGTCTGGCATTCGACTGTCGGCCCCGGCGACATCGTGGTAGTCGACCGCAATTGCCATAAGTCGATCCTGCACTCGATCATCATGACCGGCGCGATTCCGGTGTTCCTGATGCCGACCCGCAATCACCTTGGCATCATCGGCCCGATCCCTCTGGAAGAATTCCGGATGGAAAACATCATGAAGAAGATCGAGGCCAATCCGTTCGCGCGTGAAGCGAAGAACAAGAAGCCACGCATCCTGACCATCACACAATCGACATACGACGGCGTGGTGTACAACGTCGAGACGCTGAAGGAAATGCTGGACGGCCAGATCGACACGCTGCATTTCGATGAAGCGTGGCTGCCGCATGCGACGTTCCACGAGTTTTACAAGAACATGCATGCGATCGGCAAGGACCGTCCGCGCGCGAAGGAATCGATGATTTTCTCGACGCAATCGACCCACAAACTGCTGGCCGGCCTGTCGCAGGCGTCGCAGATCCTGGTGCGCGACTCCGAGACCAGGAGTCTCGACCGCGATACGTTCAACGAAGCGTACCTGATGCACACCTCCACTTCGCCGCAATACGCGATCATCGCTTCCTGTGACGTCGCCGCGGCCATGATGGAGCCGCCGGGCGGCAAGGCGCTGGTGGAAGAAAGCATCCTGGAAGCGCTCGACTTCCGCCGCGCGATGCGCAAAATTGACGAGGAATGGGGCAAGGACTGGTGGTTCCAGGTTTGGGGACCAAACAACCTGTCCGAGAACGGTATCGGCACCCAGGAAGACTGGATGATCAACGCCGAAGACGACTGGCATGGTTTCGGCAGACTGGCGCCGGGCTTCAACATGCTCGATCCGATCAAGGCGACCATCGTCACGCCGGGCCTGTCGCTCGACGGCAAATTCGGCGAGTCCGGCATTCCTGCATCGATCGTAACCCGCTACCTCGCAGAACACGGCGTCATCGTGGAGAAAGCGGGCCTGTATTCGTTCTTCATCATGTTCACCATCGGCATCACGAAGGGCCGCTGGAACACGCTGCTGACGGCGCTGCAGCAGTTCAAGGACGACTACGACAAGAACCAGCCGGTGTGGCGCATCCTGCCGGAGTTCGCCGCAGCCAATCCGCGCTATGAGCGGATCGGCCTGCGCGACCTCTCCCAGCAGATCCACGACATGTACAAGGCGTACGATGTGGCGCGCCTGACTACCGAAATGTATTTATCCGACATGATCCCGGCGATGAAACCGTCCGACGCATTCGCCAAGATGGCGCACCGCGAAATCGAACGCGTCTCGATCGACGAACTGGAAGGCCGTGTCACGGCGATCCTGCTGACGCCTTACCCGCCGGGTATTCCGCTGCTGATTCCGGGTGAACGCTTCAACCGGACCATCGTCGACTACCTGAAGTTTGCACGCGATTTTAACGAGAAGTTTCCAGGCTTCGAAACCGACGTGCACGGCCTGGTCAGGCAGGAGAAGGATGGCCGGCGCGGTTACTTCGTGGATTGCGTGAAGAACTGATCGCATCAGCAGCAGCGGCTTCCCGCACATAGGTTGCCGCTGCCCTGCCCCGTTTCACGCCGCGCGGGAATGTCGGAACCATTTCGACAACACTCGCCTCCAATCAGCTCTTGTACTGATTGGAAAGCGGTATACATGTCTTTACTCCCCGACGATTCTTCCCTGCTTGGCGGCGCTGCAAACGCGCGCCAGGGCGACCAGACCTATCTGGCAAAGTCCCAAAACGGCATCGGTTTTCCCAAGGGCGGCACGGCCCTCCTGGTGATCGATCCGGTCAATGATTTTCTGTCGGAAGGCGGCGCTGCCTGGGATATGTCCAAGACCACGGTCAAGCTGCACGACGTCGTCGGCCACCTGCGCCAGGCGATCGACGGCGCGCGTGCGCGGGGTGTCCCGGTGCTGTTCGGCCCGATGGCCTATACCGAGGAGGACTATGCCGACGGCAAGCTGCAATGCCGCAGCGGGATCAATCGCATCATCTTTGAAAAGCGCATGTTCCTTGCCGGGAGCTGGGGCGCCGACTTTCATCCCGCCCTGCGTCCGCGCGAGGACGAGATCGTTCTACAACCTCACAAGGGGACCGATGTCTTCGAGACGGACCTGCCCGCGCACCTGGCGCGCCTGGGCATCACGCACCTCGTCATCGGCGGCATGGCCGCCAACCTCTGTTGCGAATCCACCGGCCGGCACGCGGTGGAAAAGGGATACGACGTCACCTACCTTTCCAATGCCATTGGCGCGGAGAACCTGGCTGCATGGGAGGCTGCGATACACGTCAATTATCCGCTGGTCGCCAACGCCATCATGACGGTGCATGAATTCCTGGTGGCGCTGGATTCGCTCAACGGAGTCAATGTCGAAGTCGAGCCCGACGACCTCGTACGGGGATCCGACCATGGTGAGATCGGTAACGTCATCAAGGTGGTCGCCCCCACCGACGACATTGAGGGCTATATGCTGGTTTCGCGCGGCATAGTGAGCGAAGACGCGTGCATACCGCTCGATGCGATCGTCAATCGGGCGGGTAATGAGGTTTTCATCAATGTGCCGCGGTTGGTTGTCAGCAAGATGCCGTGGAATCATCCGCCGGAGCGGCGGACGCAACGGGAGAAGTATGGGCCGCCTGCGGCGCAGGTGGATAAGCTTTATGGGTCGATGGGGCCGACCGGGGTGTCAGGCATGCCCCCGTAGCGCGACAGGCTTCTCGCGAAGCCTTGAGGTATTGCCCCTTCCCCCTGCAACGGGGAAGAGGCAATACGTCCTCACGCGGACGTGCGGTGGCACGTCGCGAAACCCGACGTCATCTCGACGGCGCCAACTGCACCTCCGCCCCAAGCCGCAAAACCGCCTCCCTATCCGTCGCAAACAGCCTATCCCTCCCGATCGTCTCAATCATCCCGGCTTTTTCCAGCACATCCCAAACCTGCTTTTTAACCGCAGACAAATACAGCTTAATCCCCTGCCCCTGCAGCGTCTCGAGCAACGACTGCAACGCATCGACGCCACTGGCATCGATATCGTTCACCGAACCGGCACAGAACAACACACGCCGGATGCTCCGGTCCTCACTGCAGCGACCGGTGATGAAGCGTTCAAGGTTGGCAGCGGTCAGGAAGTTGAGCGCAGAGTCCATGCGAACAGCAAGCAGGTCCGGCGCAAGCGATGGCAATCCAAACCGTTTCCGGTCGCGCAAGGTGCCGTCATCGTGTAACGCAACCTCGATGATGCGAGGATGCGAGCGCCGGTACAGGAACGACACCATGGTGAGCCCGATCCCGGCAAAGACGCCCCAATGCAGATGCGGCATGGAGAACAAGGTCACGGCAAATGTGACGACGGCGACCATGCCGTCATCTCTTGAAATGGTAAACAGCCGTCGGAAAGCGGAAAAATCGAGCAACGAAAATACCGGCACCATGATCATCGCAGCCAGCACCGAGCGCGGCAGGTAATAGATGAGATCGGTCAGGAACAGCAGGCTCAACAGCACGCAAATCGCCGAGAACAAGGTGGACCAGGCGCTGGTCGCACCGGCATACAGGTTCAGTGCGGAACGCGAGAACGAGCCGCTCACCGGAAAGGCGCCGGAAAATCCACTCGCCATCTTGGCCAATCCCTGGCCGATCAGTTCCTGGTTTTCATCCCAGCGCTGCTGTTGCTTGCGGGCGAGGACGCGGCAACTCGACATGGCTTCGGTAAAACTGATCAGCGCAAGGATCAATGCAGCCGGCCACAAGTCCCGATGGCTCTCGAATGGAATCGCGGGTGGCAGTGATAATGGCGGGATCCCGGCAGGCACAGTGCCGACTATCGCTGCCCCGTAGGCAACGTAATCGAGCGCCCAGCTACCGGCGATGCCGAGGACAGCAACCAGCAGGATGCCCGGAAACCGCGGCAGAAAGCGTTTGAAAGCGAGCAACAGCGCGAGCGCGCCGCAACCGAATGCGGACGTCATCAGCAGCGTCGTCGACGGCATGGCAAGCAGGCGATCGAACTCGACGGCGAAGTCACGTGAGAACAACTGCGGCAGACCAAACAAGTCCGGAAGCTGCGAGAAAATGATGATGATCGCCGCCGCGTTGATGAAGCCGGTGACCACCGGCTGCGACACAAGATCCGCGATGCGTCCCAGCCGGAATACGCCGAGTAACAACTGAATCAGGCCGGCGTACAGGGCAAGCCAGATTGCCAGCGTGACCCATTCCGCGCTCCCGGGAGTCGCGAGCGAGGACAGGGAGCCGAATACCAGCAGGCTGGTCAGCGCGACCGGACCGACAGCAAGCAGCGCCGAAGAACCCCACAGGATCCCGATCACGCTCGGCAGCAATGCCGCGTAGAGCCCGGTTTGCGGAGGCATTCCGGCCAGGGTCGCATAAGCGATGGCCTGTGGAATGAGTACCAGGCCGACACTGATGCCGGCCCACGCGTCGCGCCTGAGGGAATCGGCCGTCGGGCGCGGCCAGCGTAGAAATGGGAAAAAATGACCGATGCTGATGACTAGTCCCCTTCGTCTTGCAATCTTCATGAAAGATGCATTGTGCCCGATGATGCATGCCTTTGCTTCCGGCCTGGATTCATCAAACCAGCCGGAGCATAAACACCAGTCCTGTAAACACGCAGACGCCGAGGGGAAAGGCGAGGAAGGAACTGTCGCGCACTGGCTGGTCGCGTGAAAACACGCGCCAGGCCGCGGTAGAGTTTACGAATGTTTGCCGGGCGTATGCCGACTCAGGTTTTTGGCAGCGTGACGCCCTGCTGACCCTGATACGTGCCGCCGCGATCCTTGTACGAAGTTTCGCACATCTCGTCGCTTTCGAAGAATAGCACCTGGGCGCAGCCTTCGCCTGCGTAAATCTTGGCGGGCAACGGCGTGGTGTTGGAGAATTCCAGCGTCACGTATCCTTCCCATTCCGGCTCGA
>JBBWZW010000458.1:0-4554 GCA_039649305.1 Burkholderiales bacterium | reverse complement strand
ACACGAAGAGGCATTCGCGGAATTTGATACCGGCGGTGGCCTACGCCGCGGTACTGGCAGCTAGCAATCTTCAATTTGCGCTGGCACAACAAAATACGGCGGCCGACGCAAAAACAATGCCGCCGGTCGACGTGGTCGGCACCCGTATCAAGCGCACTGACTGGGAAACCGCCGCGCCGGTCCAGGTCCTTACCCGGGAAGACATCCGCACCTCCGGCGCGACATCGACGCGCGACCTCGTCAACAGTCTGTCGTCGGCAGGTGCCGGCGGACTCGAGGACCTGACCAGGGGTTCCGGCTTTTCACCGGGCGCCGCCACCGTGTCGCTGCACGGACTTGGTTCAAATGCCACGCTGGTCCTGATCAACGGGCGCCGCTTCGCGCCGTTGCCTACCGTGGACCCGAACGGCGGTGTTGCTACACTCTACAACTTGAATACCATTCCGCTCGCGGCGATCGAGCGGATTGAACTCCTCAAGGGCGGCGCTTCAGCGATCTACGGATCCGACGCGATCGGCGGTGTCGTCAATATTGTTTTGCGCGAGGATTACCGCGGGGCCGAAGCCGGCGTGGCCTACAGCTTTGATCAGCACGGTCAATTCGGTGACCGCCGCATCGATGCGACCATCGGTTTTGGCGCGGAGCGCGAAGATGGCACCCCGCGCTATTCGGGCCTGCTGGTCCTCTCCAATACCAAACGTGATGGTGTCCGGTTACAGGACACCCGTGCGATACACACCAGCGAGCTGGAGCGGCTGTTTGACCGGAACAGGTCGTTGAGGAGCACACAGTCCTACCCGCCGAACTACTTCACCGAGTCGGCGCCCGGCAATGGCGACTTCAGTAATTTTTTCGCGCGCGACGCCCGCTGCCCGCCTGGGTCGGTCGCGCCTGACGGTAAGTGCACTTACGACCAGCTGCCAGACCTGCTCACCGTCGGACCGCAGAAGGGCAATTCGCTCTGGAGTCGCTTCACCATTCCTGTGACGAACCAGTTTTCGCTCTTCAGTGAGTTCGGAATTTCCCAGGTCAATTCCACCTATACAAACCCGCCGACCGCGGTCGCCCAGAGCGGCGCTTTCTGGTACACGCCAAGTGCTCAACCCAGAACTTTTCTTTTTGTGCTGCCGCCCGGACATCCCGACAACCCGGCGACGGTTCCGGTCGCGCTAAGCTACCGTTTCGCCGATCTTGGCCCGCGTCTTTACGAGACATCCAATCAGACCGTTCGCCTTCTGCTCGGCGCAAAAGGCGCGCACGCCGGTTGGGAATGGGAGAGTGCGCTTACCTACTACCGCGTCGCCATGGATCAACGACGGCGGGGGGCTCTTTACGAGCCGGCGCTGGTGGATGCAATCAACACCCAGGCGTACCGTCCGTTCGGCAACAATTCGCCGGGAACGCTGGCAGCCATCAGTCCAGAGGTGACTGACGCCGGACGCAGCACGCTGGCAAGCTGGGATCTGAAGGGTACCCGAAAGTTGACGGACCTGGCTGGCGGCCCGATGGTTCTTGCGGCAGGCACGGAAGCGCGCCAGGAAGTACTGCAACTGAGCCCGGATCCGCGCAAACAGACGGGTGAGATCGTTGGTCTCAGCGCTACCTCCGCCGACGCCAGGCGGCACGTCGAGTCCCTCTTTGCGGAACTGTCTGTCCCGTTCATCAAACGCGTGGAGTCTCAACTCGCGCTACGGTTCGATCGCTACAGCGATTATGGTAGGTCGACCACACCCCAGTTCGGCATCAAATGGAAGCCGGTCGACGCGCTCGCACTGCGGGCCAGCTATGCGAAAGGTTTCCGGGCGCCGGCACTGTCGCAGATCGGGAATTCCAGCCTGCAGGCGCTTGTCGGCGGCGTCTCTGACCCGGTGCGGTGCGGCAATCCAGCCGCTTCCCCGGACGACTGCAATGCCGTGATTCCCGTGTTCCTTCGCGCAACCCCTAGCATCAAGCCGGAAAAATCGAACAACTATACCGTCGGCCTGGTGTTTGCTCCCAACCGCGACGTCGACTTCACGATTGACTATTACCGCTTCTACCGGAGCAATGAAATCGGCCAATTTGGCACGCCAAATGTGGTGGCGAATGAAGCCCAAATGCCGCGTGGGGTGATCCGTAATCCGAATCCCGCGACGTGGCTGCCCGGGGTGCCAAATTCCGGGCCGATTCAGGCCGTCGTTGACCATTATGTGAACCTGGGGTACTCCAGGACCTCCAGTGTTGAGGCGGAAGCCAACTTGCGCCACTCCCTTGGTCCCTGGGGCTCGCTCAAAACACAGTTCACAGCCAGATACCTGTTGAAATACGAGTTCCAGTACTACGACGGCGACCCGGTTATCCAGGCATTGGGAGGCGAGGGGCCGTTTGGACCATTGCCGCGCTTTAAGGGCTCGCTGGCCACCACCTGGTCCTACCGCAACTATGCGCTCACCGGCCGCCTGAATCATCTCTCCGGGTGGCGGTATGGCAATGGCGACCCCCGCAGTCCAGACTGCTGGGAAACGGATCCGGCATACCTGGCCAGTTACAATTGTCGTATCGGGCCTTGGACGACAGTCGATCTGCTTGCGCAGTACACAGGCATAAAGAACCTGGTGCTGGGGTTCTCTGTTCGCAATGTCCAGAATAAAGCGGCGCCGTTTACCCCGAACGACCGGAATACGGGTTTAGACACTGCCACTCACAACCCGTATGGTCGTTACTTCACTATATGGATGAACTATAAGTTTTTGTAGAGATCCGGATGAACTGACGCCGCAATTGACTGCGCGTCCCTACACCGATGACCATTGAATGCGAAGCACCTGAGTGCAGAAGGTCTGTGACATCAGGCGGGATGCCGGCATGAAGTCGCCTGTCATCATCCTGTGCTTGTTGCTCATGACGGTTTCGCCGATCGCGGCCGCGGATAACGATTGGACCTGGTTCGAAAAGACCGTCAACAGTAACCGGCCTCTGACCGATGACGATTGGCGCGACATCGATAATCTCACGCATGAGAATGGCCCTGTGGTGCTGATGCATGCCGATCGGTTACTGGCGGGGGCCGAAGCGAGCGGCGACAAAGCCGCTCAGGTGAAGGCGTTACGACTCTGGATTACTGCGGTTTTGCCTGGTGGCGTAATCTTTGACGCCAATACGGCAGTGAAGCGAGGTAAAACCGCAATTGCGCTGGCCACGGAACTCGGGGATAGCGAGGCGCTTGGCTGGTTTCTCCGTGCAGGATCAGGAGACGAAAGCGAGGAAGTGGCTGCCGAGATGGTGCACCGTGCAACGGTGATCGCAGAGCAGCGCAAGCTTGATCGCCTTCTGGCGTGGATCTATGTTGACCGCGGAAGCCAACAGAACGCACAAGGGCGGGTTGGCGACGCGATCGCCTCGCTCTCCCGAGCCTATGCATTATTCGAAAAGCGGCAAGATGTGCACGGCCGGGTCCATACCTTGTATATGCTCACAAGTACCTATCTTAACGGCGGCTTTGAAGGCGACAAGGAAACCGGCGCGAAGCTCATCGGATACATTAACGAGGCGCTCCGCCTGGCCAACGTCGAGAAATATCCCCCAAAAGCAGAAATGTTTCATTATATGCGCGGCATCGTCCATTCGCGGATGAACGAAAATACGCAAGCCCGGGAGTATTTCGAGAAGTGCAGGGAGTTTTCCGACAAGCGCCGGGCGTCCCGGCTGGACAGCGATAACGAAGCATGGGCGAGTGGTCTTGAAGCCAAGATAGCGCATACATTTTACCGGCAAGGGCGGTATGCGGAAGCGCTGAGCCGTTTTGATGCGTCGCTGGCAGTGCGACCAATAGAGCTTCGTGAGGATGCACTCGCCTACTCGGTAACGCGCAACCGGGCGCTGGTGCTGGCCCACCTTGGTCGCATGAACGAAAGCAGGGATGCAATAGCGCGGGCGCAAGCAATGCTTCCAATGTTGCAGAAGCAGGGGGGCAAATTGATCAGTACCAGAGATTATCAAGAGACCGCCGAAGTTTACCAGTTGTTAGGCGACTACCGGCAAGCCTATCAGGAGATGCGACTGGCGCTGGAGGCGCAGCAGCGCTCGGCCGCTGTGAACGACCAAAAACTGGAACGGGAATACAAGGTACGCTTCGATGTGCAGCTGAAGGAGGCTGAGAATACGCTGTTGCGCTCACAACAACAGCAGGCCGAGACAAAGCGGCTGGCACTGAGCCTGGCGCTGGCGCTGAGCCTGGTGCTCCTGGTCGGTGTCGGGTATTACTTGCGCAAGCGGGCCGCCGCCGCCCGCTTGGACGCCGCGCACCACAAGGCGTTAGCCGCGGCCGAAGCGGCAGCCAGCCAGGCCAAGAGCACCTTCTTGTCCAACATGAGCCATGAACTGCGCTCACCGCTGAATGTGATACTCGGCTTTACCCAGCTGCTGATCCGCGACAGCAAATTGCCCGAAGGCGTGCGGCAAGACCTGGGGGCGGTCTACCGCAGCGGCCATCACCTGTACACCGTGATCAACCAGGTTCTCGATCTGTCAAAGATCGAAGCCGGGCGCATCACACTCAACGAAATCGAGTTCGAC
>JBBWZW010000415.1:0-2724 GCA_039649305.1 Burkholderiales bacterium | reverse complement strand
AGCGGCGTGTCGGAGTGGCGCTGGGCAAACCAGAGCATCACGGCATCGCGCTTGATCCGCTTTGCCCAGGTTTTGATGGAGGCTGTAATCGACATAGGGTGCTTTCGTTCCGGATTGCGATTCTATCCAGAATCGGATTCGCCCGCTTAGGCGCCGCGCAGGGATAAGTTGGGCAATTTGGCGGCCGTCGCGGGATGCGGTGCAAGGGGCCCGCCGAGGGGCGTGAGGAGGAGCCATAGCGATCTATGGCGACGACGAGCAACGCGTTCGCAAGAAAAAAGAAGAACAGGCTCTCTGCAACGCGCCCGCTACGGCCAGCAAAATTGAACAACTTATTCCTGCGCGGTGCCTTACTGCTATTGATCCATTCGGTTGCCGTTTGCTGCCCGAGGGTCATGATGTGAAATAACCAGAAGGAGGATGCAACAATGAGGGCAGCGTCAAAATATTGGTACGTCGCGATCTGCTTCATGCTGTCAGCTGCAACGGCTTTCGGCGGGGTGTTGCAAAAGGAAACATACGCTGCAAAATCCTACAGCGGTTCCAGGGACCGGCAATACCAGGTTTTCGTGCCGGCCAATTACAAGGCGACAGAACCGGTGCCGATGGTCATGGTTGTGCACGGGTGCAGGCAAACGGAACAGAACATGGTGTCCGAGACCGGTTTCAAGGACCTTGCGGAAAAAGAAAACTTCATCGTCGTCTATCCATTCATCACGTCGTATAACGGCCAGCGTAGCCCGAACTGCTGGGGATTCTGGTTTGATGAACATATCCACGAAGGCGCCGGCGAGGTGGAAGACTTGTATCAAATCGCCCGTGAGGTCGAATCGAAATTCAGGATCGACCCGCAGCGCCGTTACGTCACGGGATTATCGTCGGGCGCCGCGATGTCGGTCGCCCTCGCTGTAGCGCGCAGCGAATACTTTGCGGCAGCAGGCGCCTCCGCCGGACTACCGTATTCGGAAACGGACAAGTCGGTCAGCTTCTTTTGTTTCAACCCGGGCACATTCAAACCGGTGAACGCTGTGGTGGGGGCCATGAAAGCCGAGCAGAAGACACCTGCCGACAAACGCCAGATTCCCCTGATGACCGTCCATTCCAACAACGATTGCACTGTCAGAAAGACGGGTTCGGAGAATGTCCGCGCATCATGGCTCCAGCACACCGGCGTGAATTCGGCGGCGTTCGAAACAACGGACTGCACGTCGGAAGGGATCGCTTGCATCCACAGGAAGTACGGCGCAGGAAACCGCTCCGTGCTCGAGACGGTATTTTATGAAGGGGACAAGGGGAGCCTCTCCGGCGCAGGAAGTCACTATTGGGTGGGTGATTATGCCGGCGAATTTGCCAATCCAAAAGGTCCGAGTGCGTCGGCATTGTTCTGGGATTTTTTCAAGCGGCACCCGTTTGCAGCACGCGGGGATGTTGGATCCGGGGCCCGGTAGGGAAATGACCCGCGGCCGTCTCCATAGCTGTAGGGCGGGTCGCGAACCGCCGGATGTTTGCGTTCAACGAACAGCGGCACCTTCTGCGTTTCACTACGCCGGCGCGATGCGCAAACTGACCAACATCAAAAATGCTGCTGACGGGACGACGCAAGATTGCAGATTTGAGGCGCCAGCCCGAAAGGAACTCACATGCCAAAGTATCTCGTAGAAGCCAATTATGTCGGTGACGGCATCAGCGGCTTGCTGAAGGAAGGTGGCACCAGGCGGCGTACCGCAGTCGAAGAGTTATTCAGGTCGATGGGCGGCACAGTCGAGGCGTTTTATTTCGCCTTTGGTGACACCGACGTGTTCATCATCGGCGAGCTCCCCGACAATGCCTCGGCCACGGGGCTGGCGCTGCGGGTAAATGCAACCGGAGCGGCCAGGTGCAAGACGACAGTGCTGGTCACGCCTGAAGAAGTCGACGAAGCCGTGACGAAGACCGCCGCCTATCGACCGCCCGGATACGGGATTGATGAATACGAAGTATCCAAATGGAATAGCGAGGGTGGGCAACTCCCACAGGAGGGACATGGAAAGAACGCCGCGGAGTGACGGAATATGTTGCGATTAAACGAACAGTTGCTGGACGCTGCCAGGATGGATCTCCAGGCACAGCTTTCGATAGTGACCGAGCTGTCCACCAACGCAATTGAGACTTTCCGGAAAGTGGTCGACCTCAACCTCGATGCCGCCATAGCCTCCACCAAAGATTCCGCGGCGGCAGCGAGACAATTCCTCGCCGCCAAAGGTCCCCATGAAGTGGTCTCGGTGACCGTCGCACATGCGCAGCCGGCCGCGGCGAACGCGATTGCGTACAACCTTCACCTGGCCGCTATCGCTGCCGCCACACATGCCGAAATTGCGCGCGCCGCTGAAGAGCAAATTATCGAAACGGACCGCAAGGTTTCCGCATTGGTTGACGGCGTTTCCAAAAATTCGCCGTCCGGTTCGGAAAACATGATGGAAGCCATGAAGACCGCAATCGGCGATGCGGGCGCAGGCTATCAACGGTTCAGCAAGACAGCGAAGCAAGCTCTTGTAGTCATGGAAGAAAGCCTGCGCGTTGCGTCGGACCGGTTCTCCGAGGCAGGCGACCATACGGCGGGTGCCGCTAGAGCGGTTTCAGCCTGACTGTACCAGGCGAGCCCGAGGCGATTTGCCTGCGGAACAAGGCGCCCGGCGTAGGGGCGCGTCGACGCGACATGGCGGACCCGGCGTCCCCGTGCCATGG
>JBBWZW010000394.1:0-23618 GCA_039649305.1 Burkholderiales bacterium | reverse complement strand
GCGGCAAGCGCCTGCCTGATGTCGCCGGTTTGTGAAAAGTCCGCATAGCCTTCACCGTGCGCAACCGCGATCGCGCTTTGCGTACCGGCCATGTCCTGGAAGAAGATCGACGGCGAGTCCATCACTTCGACCATCGCAAAACGCGCCTCGAACTGCTCGGACTTGTTGCGTGTGAACTTAGGCCAGGCCTGCGCCCCGGGGATGATCGATTTCAGGTTGCTCATCATCTGGCAGCCATTACAGATGCCAAGCGCAAATGTGTCGTCGCGATTGAAGAAGCCGGAAAACTGTTCAGCCAGTAGAGCATTAAACAGGATGGTCTTGGCCCAGCCCTCCCCCGCTCCCAGCACGTCGCCGTACGAGAAACCACCGACGGCGATCACGCCTTTGAAATCGTCCAGCTTTGCCCGTCCGGCAATCAGGTCGCTCATGTGCACATCAACGGCGGTGAAGCCGGATTTGTGCATGACGTAGGCTGTTTCGATATGTGAATTGACGCCCTGCTCCCGCAGGATCGCTACCCTGGGCTTCACGCCGGTGGCAACGTACGGAGCCGCCACATCCTGCTGCGGATCGAAGGTCAGCTTGGGCGTGATGCCGGGATCGGATGCATCGAGGATGCGATCGTATTCCGCATCGGCGCAAGCGGGGTTGTCGCGCAGGCGCGCAATGCGCCAACTGGTTTCGCTCCACAGGCGCTGCAGTTCGATACGCGGCTGGCTGTATATCAACTTCGCGTCGCGCATGAACTCGATCACGTCGCGGTCGTTCGGCTTGCCGATGATATGGCTGCATGCACCGAGGTTATACGAGCGCAGCACATTCATCACATCCGACTTTTCTTCCGCGCGGACCTGGATCACCGCGCCCAGTTCTTCGTTGAACAACGCGCGCAGCGTCAGTTCGTTGCGGCGTTCCGCGACCTGGCCGGCCCAGTTCTTGGCATCGCCCCAATCGGATTCATGCTCGCGCTCCAATGTCAGCATGTCGAGATTGATCGACAGGCCGCTACGGCCGGCAAATGCCATTTCAGACAGGGTCGTGAACAGGCCGCCATCGGAACGATCGTGATAGGCCAGCAGCTTGTGTTCTTTGTTGAGCTGCTGGATCGCAGAGAACATGGCCTTCAGGTCTTCCGGATTGTCGACGTCGGGCGCATCGTTGCCGATCTGCTGCATTACCTGCGTCAGGGCCGACGCGCCCATCCGGTTCTTGCCGCGGCCGAGGTCGATGACGATCACTACAGTGTCGCCTGCATCCTTGCGGATCTGCGGCGTCAGCGTCTGGCGCGCGTCATATACCGGCGAAAATGCGGACACGATCAGCGATACAGGCGCAGCAACCGATTTGTTCTCACCGCCGTCGTTCCACGTGGTGCGCATCGACAGCGAATCCTTGCCGACCGGGATGCTGATGCCGAGCGCCGGGCAGAGTTCCATGCCTACCGCCTTGACGGTGTCGAACAGCGCAGCGTCCTGGCCCGGTTGACCTGCAGCGGCCATCCAGTTGGCCGACAGTTTGATATCCGAGATATCGGTAATGGGAGCGGCGGCAATATTGGTGATCGCCTCGCCCACCGCCATCCGGCCGGAAGCGGGTGCATTGATGACCGCCAGCGGGGTGCGCTCGCCCATCGCCATCGCTTCGCCACGATAGCCTTCGAGGCCCATGGTGGTGACGGCGCAATCCGCGACAGGCACCTGCCATGGCCCCACCATCTGGTCGCGGACCGACATGGCGCCGACCGTGCGGTCACCGATCGTGATCAGGAAGGATTTATCCGCCACCGTCGGCAAACGCAGTACGCGTTGCGCCACGTCGGCCAGGTCCATCCCGGTGAGGTCGACCGGCAGGTATTCGTTGTGGACATGCGTGACGTCGCGATGCATCTTCGGCGGTTTGCCGAGCAATACGTCCATCGGCATATCGACCGGATTGTTGCCGTGCTCCGGATCGATCACCTTCAGCTGCCGCTCTTCGGTGGCGGTGCCGACCACAGCAAACAGGCAGCGTTCGCGTTCACACATGTACTGAAACAGCGGCAGGCTTTCCGGCGCAATCGCGAGCACATAGCGCTCCTGCGATTCGTTACTCCAGATTTCCTTCGGCGCCATGCCGCTCTCTTCCAAAGGCACTTTGCGCAAATCGAAAATCGCGCCGCGCTTAGCGTCATTGGTGATTTCCGGGAATGCGTTGGACAGACCACCCGCGCCAACGTCATGAATAGACAGGATCGGGTTCTCATCACCCATCTGCCAGCATGCATTGATCACTTCCTGCGCACGACGCTCCATCTCCGGGTTGCCGCGCTGTACCGAATCAAAATCGAGGTCGGCGGTGTTGGTGCCGGTCGCCATCGATGACGCGGCGCTGCCGCCCATACCGATGCGCATCCCGGGACCACCCAACTGGATCAGCAGGCTGCCGACCGGCAGATCGTGCTTCTTCGTATGCTTCGCGGAGATGTTACCCATGCCGCCGGCGATCATGATCGGCTTGTGATATCCCTGCACCAATCCGCCCACGTTCTGCTCGTAGGTACGGAAATAACCGCCGAGGATAGGCCTGCCAAATTCGTTGTTAAACGCGGCGCCGCCAATCGGGCCTTCGATCATGATCTGCAGCGCCGACGCGATACGGTCCGGCTTGCCAAGGATGCCGCCCTGCGCATGCGGCTCGCGTTTCGCCGGCGCTACGGACACGTCCCGGTTGTTTTCCCATGGTTGCACCGCATGCGGCAGCATCAGGTTGGAAACGGTGAAGCCGGTCAGGCCGGCTTTTGGCTTGGCCCCGCGCCCCGTCGCGCCTTCGTCGCGGATTTCGCCGCCGGCACCAGTCGATGCGCCCGGGAATGGCGAGATCGCGGTCGGGTGATTGTGCGTCTCCACCTTCATCAGGATGTGCGTCAGTTCTTCCGACGCCTCATAGACGTTGCCCTGGGCGGCACCACGCGGATAGAAGCGCGATACCGTTGTCCCCTCGATCACCGATGAGTTGTCGCTGTAGGCGACGACGGTGCCTTTCGGATGCAATTGATGCGTGTTCCTGATCATTGCGAACAGCGATTTGTCCTGCTTCTCGCCGTCGATGGTCCAGTCGGCGTTGAAGATCTTGTGGCGGCAATGCTCGCTGTTTGCCTGTGCAAACATCATCAGTTCGACGTCGGTCGGGTTGCGTTCGGCCTGGGTGAATGCGTTGAGCAGGTAGTCGATCTCGTCGTCCGACAAGGCAAGGCCCAGCTCGCTGTTGGCGTTGGTTAAAGCCTGTTTGCCGCCGCCCAGCACATCAATGAAGGCCAATGGCTTTGCCTCGAGCTCGCGGAACAAACCGGCTGCGTCCGCAGCGTCGCGCAAGACGGATTCCGTCATCCGGTCGTGCAGCAAGGCCGCCACTTCCTGGACGGCGCTCTCTGAAAGCTTCTTTGTTCCGCCGAGCAGCCCCGACTTCAACTGCACGCGGTACGACACGCCACGTTCGACGCGATGGATGTGCGTCATGCCGCAATTGTGGACTATGTCAGTCGCTTTGCTGGCCCAGGGAGAAATCGTGCCGAAGCGCGGAATCACGACAAACTGTTCGCCTGCTTCAGGCGCTGAAAATGGTTCGCCATAGGTCAGCAGCGCGGTCAGGCGCCCGGTCTCATCCTGGGTCGGCGCAACAGGCGCATCGATAAAATGGAGAAAGCGCCCGGTCACGCCGACGATGGCGGGGTCCACTGCTTGCAATTGTGACAAAAGGCGTTGGGTACGGAAGGCAGACAGGGCATTGGAGCCCGGCAGGATCAACATGGCGACGAGAAGATTGAAGCAGCTTCGCCGCCGTCGAAGGCGGGTGAACTGCGGGTTAATTCGGAAACCGGGATTATACCGCGACCGCGCCTCTCTCCCATTCCCGAGAGACAGGGGAACAGGCCGTGCAAACGCCTGGCGTTTCAATATGGTATCGTCTCCCTGCCAAAAATCCGTCATCCCGCATTCTTCCTACCGTATTCGCATGAATAAACTTATCTCCGGACCCATCCTCACAGTTGCCGATGTTTCACGCCGCGAATTGGTGGAAGCCTGCCTCGCGGAAGCAGAAAAGTCGTCCGCGATCTTCACCCGGCTGTACCCAGACGCTGCGCGTGCCGCTGCCTCGCATGCGGACGCAATGCGCGCCGCCGGTGTGAGGCTGTCGCCGCTGGCCGGCCTGCCGGTGTCCGTGAAGGATCTGGTGGATATCGAAGGGGAAGCAACGCTGGCCGGATCGGTGGTTCTGAACGACGCTGCGCCGGCCAAAACAGATGCGCCGGTGGTGAAGCGGCTGCGCAATGCCGGGGCCGCGATCATCGGCAAAACCAATATGACCGAATTCGCATTTTCAGGAGTGGGTATCAATCCGCACTACGGCACGCCGGCTAATCCGGCGGACCGCCAGGTCGGCCGCATTCCGGGAGGTTCCTCCTCCGGCGCGGCAGTCTCGGTCGCGTCCGGCCTCTGTGTCGCCGGACTGGGATCGGATACCGGCGGTTCAATCCGCATTCCGGCGGCGCTTTGCGGACTGGTCGGATTCAAGTCGACCGCGAGGCGTGTGCCTGCCGCCGGCGCGCTGCCTTTGTCGACCACGCTCGACGCGATCTGCGCGATGACGCGTTCGGTCGACGACTGCATCCTGATCGACAGCATCATCGCCGATCAACCCTTGTTGGTTCCGGAGTTACCGCTGGCGGGCCTGCGCCTCGCGGTGCCCGGCACCGTGATGCTAGACGCGCTGGAACCGCACGTCGCCGCCTCATTTTCGGCTGCGCTGTCGCGGCTTTCGGCAGCCGGCGCAAAAATTATCGATGTGCCGATGGCGCTGTTGGCTGAAGCAGCGACGATCAACAAGTTCTCTCCGGCGGAAGCCTATGCATGGCATCGCAAATTACTAGCGGAACGCGAATCGGAATACGATCCTCGCGTAGCAAAGCGTATCAAGCTCGGCGCCGCGATGAGTGCAGCCGACTACATCGACATGCACGCGAACCGCCTCGACTGGATCGCTCGCATGGAGCAGGCGCTGGCGCAGTTCGACGCGGTCATTTCGCCGACTGTACCGATAGTCGCCCCGCCGATTGCGGAACTGGTAGCGTCCGAGGATACCTTTTTCAAGGCCAATGGCCTCTTGCTGCGCAACCCATCCATCATCAATTTGCTGGATGGCTGCGCGGTCTCGGTACCCTGCCATGCCGAAGGATCGCTGCCGGTGGGGCTGATGATCTCGGGCGTCGCGATGTCGGACAGCCGTATACTCGGCATTGCGCGCGCGATTGAGAGTACATTGCAAACAATCTGAGCGCTGTAATTTTTCCCGTTACTCCAACCTTGCGTACCATGTTCCATCGCTTTTCCGTCCCCAACAGACTCCGTTTCAAATCAACGATCGCTGTAGCCGCCTTGCTGGCGGCCGGCGCGGCTTTCGCGGAGCCGATGTGCAGCCGCGACGTTCCGGTCAACAAGGAATGCGAGATCTCGCTCGATGCATTGCATCCGATGCAACCGGCGGTGGGCATGATCCAGGTGGAAGAGCGAGCCGCAAAGCTCAGGGGCGAGACCGACTTCTCCGAACAGACCAGCCGTGCGTTGCCGGTGGTGCAGGCGCCTGATGGAGGGTTCTACCTGACCGACGGCCATCATCAGGCAAGCGTACTGCATCGAGCCGGAGCAAAGCAGGTAAAGGCGCGTGTGATCGGCCGCTTCAACAACCAGGCGACGTTCTGGGACGAGATGCGCGCGCGTCGTTGGGTCTACCTGTTCGATCAGCACGGCCGACCGATCACACCGGCCGCCTTGCCTGAACGCATTGCCGACCTTGCCGACGATCCGTACCGTTCCCTCGCAGGCTATGCGCAAAACGCCGGTTACTTCGGCAAGACCAATACCTATTTCATGGAATTCGAATGGGCGCGCTATTTCGGATCGCGGATGGGATGGCAGCCGATCGATCGCATGACGCTGCTGTCGGCATTGCAGTCCGCTGAAAAACTGGCCTGCAAGCCGGAGGCGAAAGACCTGCCCGGTTATCTCGGCCCCTGCGCAACTGGCCGTTAGAAGTCTTTCAGGACCACCTTCCCTATCGTGTGCCCTGCTTCCAGCATTGCATGCGCTTTGCGCAAGTTGGCAGCGTTGATAGGCGTAAGCACCTTATCCACCGTGGTGCGAATGATGCCGGCATCGACCAGCCTGGAAATTTCGCTGAGCAGGTAATGTTGCTCAATCATGTCGTCGGTCTCGAACATCGAACGGGTGAACATGAATTCCCACACGAACCCCGCGCTTTTCGACTTCAGCAACCCCACGTCAAACGCTTCCTTGTTCTCCACGATGCTACAGATCATGCCTTGTGGTGCGACCACCTCTGCCGCGGCGGCAAAGTGTTTGTCGGTGGCATTCAGGATAAACACGTAGTCGACGTAGGTATGCCCGAGTGCTTTCAATTGCGCCGGCATATCGCCAAAGTGATTGATGACCTCGTGTGCGCCCAGTTCGCGCACCCATTGCTCCGATTCCGGTCGGGAAGCGGTGGCGATCACATACAATCCCGCCACTTTGGACGCAAGCTGCACCGCAATCGAACCGACGCCACCCGCGCCGCCGATGATCAACACGGACTGACGGGGCATGGCATGCGGCGGCGCCGGGACCGCAAGCCGGTCGAACAGCCCTTCCCATGCCGTAATCGCCGTCAGCGGCAATGCCGCGGCTTCTTCAAAAGACAGGGTGGACGGCATCGGCCCGACCAGGCGTTCATCGATCAGATGCCATTCGCTGTTGGTCCCGGGACGCGTGATGTCTCCTGCGTAGAACACCTTGTCCCCCGGTTGGAACAATGTCACGTCCGGGCCGACCTCTTCTACCACGCCGGCGGCATCCCAGCCGAGGACGCGCGGCGTAGGCTCGACTGTGTCCTTCGGCGCGCGCACCTTGGTATCGACCGGATTTACCGCGATCGCCTTCACCCTGACCAGCAGATCCTGCCCGGCTGGTTGCGGTTTGGGCAAGTCGACATCCACCAGTGATTCGGGGTTATCGATGGGAAGATAGCGGGTCAGTGCGACAGCTTTCATATGGTCCGTCCGGTTCATTAGGATGCGAAGTGAGCAATTTGATAAAGGTGCAGGAACTTGGTTCACTGCGGTGTCCCCTGCCACCGCACGTGTTTTTGCAGTCCGGTCAAAATAGTGCACCACGCGAACTCGAAAAGTTTCCCATGGTCTATGATTCGGTGCAGAATGCCGCACCGCGGTTTAAAACGAAAAACATTTTCTCCCCTCCAAGCCTGATGGGATGCAAGCCTGTCTGATAAAACGAATGCGGTCTTCCGAATTGATAAGTAACTACAGGTTAATCAAGTGACACACAAGCAGGTAGCTGTAATCGGTGGCGGTGTGGTCGGCGTGTGCACCGCTTATTTTCTTGCCGAGGCAGGACACGACGTGGTAGTCATCGAGCGCCACCCCACTGTTGCGCAGGAGGCGAGCTACGCCAATGGCGGCATTATCGCGCCAGGCTACACCACTCCCTGGGCGGCGCCTGGCATGCCAAAAAAATTCCTGTCGTATCTGTTCCGCTCGGAATCGCCGGTCATGCTGAAACCGAAGATGGATCGCGCATTGTGGCGCTGGGTACGCAGATGGGTAGCCGAGTGCGACCTCGAGCGTTACCGTATCAACAAGGCTCGCATGCAGCGCGTCGCTTTTTACAGCCGCGACATCATGGAGTTGTTGCGCGAGCACTACCAACTCGATTACGAACAGACCAGCGGCGTTCTGCAACTTTTCCGCACCGGGGATGACATCAGGCTGGCGCAACCGGGATGCGACATGCTCGCCGAGAACGGCATCCCGCACGAGATCATGGATGCCGACGGTGCGCGCAAGATCGAACCTTCGCTGGGTTACCGCGCCGAGCTGGCGGGCGCACTGTACCTGCCTGATGATGAGTCCGGCAATTGCCCCCTCTTCGTCAAACGCATGCGGCAGGTCGCCCAGTCGATCGGGGTTCACTTCCACTTCAGCAGTACGGTCCGTTCAATCGCGTCGGAAGGCGGCCGTGTCGCCCTGCATATCGATGACCGGGAGTTCTCCGCCGATGCAGTGGTGCTCGCTGCCGGCGTCGACAGCGCAGATCTGCTCAAGCCGCTGGGCATCCAGGTGCCGCTCTATCCGGTCAAGGGGTACTCCGCCACCGCAGCGATTCGCAATTTCGAAGATGCCCCGCGCGCATCGGTGATCGACGAACAATACAAGACATCGATCAGCCGCATGGGAAACCGCATCCGGATTGCCGGCATCGCCGAACTAGGCTCGAACACGGAAGAGATGAAGGAAGCCGCCATGCGCACGCTGATCAAGGTCGGCAGCGACTGGTTTCCGAATGCCGCCAACTACAACACCGCCAGCTTCTGGTGCGGCGCCCGGCCGACTTTGCCTGACGGCGCTCCACTGCTCGGTGCGACGCCAGTGCGCAATGTCTACGTCAACATCGGCCATGGCTCCTACGGCTGGGCAATGGCTGCCGGGTCAGGCAAGGTACTTGCTGATATTATCTCGGATCGCGTTCCGGACATCGACATGGATGGCCTGACGCTGTCACGATATGGATGAATATAGAAATGGATAGAGTCGATTGCGTTGTGATCGGAGCCGGCGTGGTCGGCCTGGCTGTAGCCCGGGCGCTGGCGCTCGCCGGACGTGAAGTTTTCGTGGTGGAATCGCATCCGGCTATCGGCATGGAAACCAGTTCGCGCAACAGCGAAGTAATCCATGCCGGACTCTACTATGCGACCGGCAGCCTGAAAGCGAAATTATGCGTGGGCGGCCGCGATGCATTGTATGCGTACTGCGAAGAGCGCTCTGTCCCGCATAAACGCTGCGGCAAACTGATCGTCGCCACGAGCGATGCGCAACTCGGGAAACTTGAATCAATCCACGCGCAGGCGCATGCGAACGGCTGCACCGAAGTGGTTGCGCTCACCGCAGAACAAGTGCACACGCTTGAACCCGCACTACACTGCGTGGCCGCACTCTCCTCCCCCAACACCGGCATCATCGACAGCCACGCGTACATGCTGGCGCTGCAAGGCGATGCGGAGAATGCCGGCGCGGTATTCGCGTTCGACACCCGCGTCGTCGACGGCAGTACCAATGTCGAAGGCATTGTGTTGCGGGTGCGCTCAGGCGACGGCACGGAACTTGAACTCGAGGCCAACATGGTCGTCAATTGCGCCGGCTTGTGGGCGCCGCATATCGCCGGGCAGATCGCGGGTCTCGACGATGGCACCGTTCCGACGCCGTACTTCGCCAAGGGAAACTACTATTCGCTGGCCGGTAAAGCACCGTTCTCGCGACTGGTCTATCCGGTGCCCGAACCCGGCGGCCTGGGCGTCCATCTGACATTGGGTCTCGGCGGGCAGGCACGTTTCGGACCGGATGTGGAGTGGCTGGACGGTGATGACTTCGACTACTCAGTCGATCCTAAGCGGGCCGACAAGTTTTATCGTGAAATTCGTACTTACTGGCCGGACCTTCCTGATGCAGTGTTGCAGCCTGCGTACTCCGGCGTCCGGCCGAAGGTCAGCGGTCCGGACAAATCGGCTGCGGATTTCCTGTTCGCGTCGCATGGCAATCGCCACTATGTCGGACTGTATGGAATCGAATCGCCCGGCCTGACCGCCTCCCTCGCCATTGCGGATCATGTGCTAAGCCTCGTACAGAGGTGACTGGGAGCGCTCGCTGCTCGCGGATGGAAGATGGCATAGAATCTGATCATCCGCCCCTTTGCGCAGCGATCACCGAGACGCCCAATGGCTGTCCACACAGCACTCTATCCCACAGCTGACATCCGCAGCATTGAACAGGCTGCCCTCGCTGCCCTGCCATCCGGCACGTTGATGCAACGCGCGGGACGATCCGCTGCGGAACTGGCCCTCACATTGGCAGGCGCCCCGCACAGCCTGGCGAAAGTGCTGGTGTTCGCCGGTCCCGGAAACAATGGGGGCGACGCACTGGAGACAGCATGCCTGCTGGCGCACGCCGGATTACGCGTGTCCGTTCTGCTGTATGGCGACCCTGCCAAGTACCCGGCTGATGCGCAGCAGGCGTTAAAACGCGCGCTCAGCAGTGCGGCGGATTTTCCCGATACTACCCGCTTGTCCGAGCTGGCCTTACGCAGCTGGTCAATCGTGGTCGACGGTCTATTCGGTATCGGCCTCACTCGACCGATCACTGGTGCATTGCGCACCGCTGTTGAAACCATCAACGCATTCAGCTGTACGGTGTTGGCGCTGGACGTTCCAAGCGGCCTTGATGCCGATACCGGCAACATCGTCGGTACAGACGGCATCGCGGTGCAAGCGACGCACACCATCACCTTCATCGGCGACAAGCCTGGCCTGCATACGGCTCATGGGCGCGACTACGCGGGCGCAGTTGAGGTCAACACTCTCGGGATTGAAGACAGATACTTCCCGCCTGCGCATGCCTTCCTCAATGATGTCGACTTGTTCGCGGGAGCACTGTCGCATCGCGCGCATAATTCGCATAAAGGCAGCTTTGGCGACGTCGCCGTCATAGGCGGCGCGCCCGGGATGGCAGGCGCAGCGATCCTTGCCGCGCGCGCTGCCGCAAAATGCGGCGCCGGCCGGGTTTTCGCAGGCTTCCTCGACAATCCGCCGGCCTACGATAGCGCGCAGCCCAATCTGATGTGTCGGCTCGCAAGCGATCTTGATGTGTCATCCAGTACGTTGGTCGTCGGCCCCGGACTCGGGACATCGCCAGCGGCGCGCGATGCGCTGGTTCGAGCGTTGGGCGCGCCTGGGCCGCTGGTGCTCGATGCGGACGCGCTGAACCTGATTGCGGCGGAACAGGATTTGCAGCAGATGGTCACAACCCGCAGCGGTATTTCGATCTTGACGCCCCATCCGCTCGAAGCAGCGCGTCTGCTTTCAACAACCGGCGCGACCATACAGGCCGATCGTCTCGCAGCAGCGCGCAAACTGGCCGAACGATTCGACGCAACCATCATCCTCAAAGGCTCGGGCACCGTGATCGCGCGGCCGGACAAGCTTGTAGCAATCAATACGACCGGCAACCCCGGACTGGCGACCGCCGGCACCGGCGATGTCCTGGCAGGCATTTGTGGAGCGCTATTGGCGCAACGCTGGCCGCTATGGGAAACGGCACTGGCAGCGACCTGGCTGCATGGTCATGCAGCGGATATGCTGGTCGAACAGGGCGTCGGCCCGATCGGCCTGACTGCCGGAGAATTAATCCCCTGCGTGCGCGCCGCACTCAATCAACTTACGGACAAACATGCACTACACCGCACACCGCGCTAAGCTCTGGATGGGCATCTCCTGCCTGGTACTGGGACAATGGACGTTGTCCCTGCTCGACACCGCAGGCAAGCTGCTGACATTGGCCGGATATCATGTGGTGATGATTGCGTGGATGCGCTACACCATCAATACGGTGTTCATGGCGGTGACGCTGGCGCCACTCTACAAGCGCCGCACCGGCAAAAGCATACTCCACTCAAAGCGTCCGAAGCTGCAGATATTGCGCGCGGCGCTGTTGCTGGTATCGACTTTGGTGTTCTTCTCTGTGCTGAAGATCGTCCCGCTGTCCGAAGGTACCGCGATGAACTTCTGCGCACCGTTGCTGGTGCTCGCGCTCTCGCCCTGGCTGCTTGGCGAAAAAAGTTATCCGTCGCGCTGGATTGCGGTTGCGGTCGGATTCATCGGCATGCTGATCGTGATGCGTCCGGGCGGCGCCATTGTGCCGGCGGGCGTCGCTCTAGGCATCACATCGGCGGCCATTTTTGCGCTGGTTTCAGTCCTGACCCGCAAGACGAACCAGATCGACGATCCGAGGGTCACGCTGTTTTACGGCGGCCTCGTCGGGATGATCGCCAGCAGCCTGATCGTCCCTTTCTTCTGGTCTTCGCACGTGCCTACTACGACCGAGTGGATGATCCTCGCCTCCACCGGCATCACCAGCACCGTCGGCCACCTGTTCGTCAACACCGCCTATAAAAATGCAGAGGCTTCGCTGCTGAGCCCATTCTTCTACCTGCAAATCATTTCCGCTACAGTCATGGGCTGGTTGGTCTTCCATCAGCTCCCCGACGCGCTTACGGCACTCGGCATCGGTGTCATCTGCGCCAGCGGCATGGGAATCGCATACATCGAACACCGGCGTTCGCATCCGATCGCAGCGACACTGGATACGGAGATGACGGTCGCTGTCCTAGACCAGGCGACCGGCGGCGATCGTGATCGTTCTCTCGCATCGAGCCGCGATTGAAGGATCATGCGTGACCAGCACGAGGGTGGAGCCGCGTTCCCTGTTCAACTCGAACATCAACTGAATCACCGATTCGCCGGTTGCCGCATCGAGGCTTCCGGTCGGTTCGTCGGCGAACAATAGCGGCGGCTTCGTGACGAATGCGCGGGCCAGCGCGACCCGCTGCTGCTCACCGCCGGAGAGATATTTTGGATAATGCCTGAGCCGGCTCGACAGGCCCACCCGGCCCAGCATCGCTTCGGCCTTTTCCTTTGCGTGAGCTTCGCGGCGCAGCTCCAGTGGCAGCATCACGTTCTCGACCGCATTCAGGTGCGCGAGCAACTGGAACGACTGGAACACAAAACCAAGTTTGGCCTGGCGCAACCCCGCGCGACCGTCTTCGTCCATCGCAAAAATATCGGTACCGTCGAGCTTGACCGTACCTGCGGATGGCGTATCGAGTCCGGCCAGGAGTCCAAGCAGCGTCGATTTGCCGGATCCGGAAGCGCCGACGATCGCCAGCGTCTCTCCCGGGCGCACTGTAAAATCGATGTCTTGCAAGATTGTCAGTTCGCCGGTCGCGTCAGCGACGCGCTTGCTCAATTCGACAACTTCAATGGCCGCTGAAACTACAGAAGGATCTCGCATGCAGGATGATCGTAAAAATTTGGGAAGATGGATGGGGGTGATGCGCACCGTGATGGCGCTTGGGTTCGCGCTGGTCGCAACGACCGCCTATTCTGCATCAAAAACCATCCTTGTGCTGGGCGACAGCCTCTCAGCCGAGTACGGACTCCCGCGCGGCAGCGGCTGGGTAATGCTGATGGAAAACCGGCTGAAATCCGAAAAGATCGATGCCTCGACTGTGAATGCCAGCGTCAGCGGCGAGACCACCAGCGGCGGCAGGGCTCGACTGCCCGGGTTGCTTGAAAAACATCGTCCTTCGATTGTGGTCATTGAACTCGGTGGCAACGATGGCTTGCGTGGATTGCCGGTCGGCGCCACCGAGTCGAATCTGAACGCAATGGTCACCGCTGCGCAAAAAGCAAAAGCGCGGGTCCTGCTGGTGGGAATGCAGATTCCGCCGAATTACGGCCGCGCATACACACAGCAATTTGCGGGAATGTATTCGAAAATTGCGCAGGACAAGAAAACAGTGCTCGTGCCTTTTCTGCTCGAGGGCGTTGCCAACCAGGAAAAATTGTTTCAGGCTGATCGCATTCATCCGGCAGTCGATGCACAACCGGTCATGCTGAACAACGTCTGGCCGCATTTGAAGCCGCTCCTTCTGCAGTAGCATTGCGCGGGCTCGGTTCAAATAGGACGGTGGGCGCATCGTGAGGTGCCCCATCTCGCTATGGACTGTAGGTTGCGCCATGCGCACCGGACGTGTTGGTGCGCATGGCGCAACCTACAGCGATTCCGATGCCTACACGTGTTAGCCATGTGCCCTGGCTACACAAATGCGTCCCCCTATCCGATGTAGGGTGTGACAGATTGCTAGCACCAAAGAAAAAAGCCGCTCCTTGTGGAAGCGGCTTTTTTCTTGCAGCGTTCGCTTTTTATTTGGTCTCGGACGAACCCGATGCAGCGCTATCCGAAGAGCCAGTCGCGGGAGCAGCCGGCTTGGTAATCTTGACTTTGGCTTTCTGCTTCAACGCCTCAAGATAGGCCACCATTTCCTGTTGCGCCAATGCGTTCGCGATTTGCTGCTGTTCGGCCTGACGCCTTGCGGCATCGACGGTCGCCGGCTGCGATACCTTGTTGATGCGGTACACGCCGTAACCTTGCCCAGGCACTTCGACGCCGACATACGCAGGCAGCTTCGTCGCATCCGCCTTCAGAACTGCAATCGCCGCCGCCTCGTTCAGTCCTTGAGTCTTTGCGCGCGAAACGGATTTCGCGCCCGAGAAACCTGCAGCATCGCCCTTTGTTTTGGCCTCGGCAAGCCGCGCTTCGCCCGCTTTTTTCGCGAGACTCGCCGCTTCCGTCTGGATCACGCGTTCACGTATCCCATTTTTCACTTCTTCAAATGGGCGCGCGGTGACCGGCTTGTGCTCAACCATGCGGCCTGCAACCAGCGTGCTCGGCGCAACTTCAACCGCTTCCGTGTTGCGCTTGTTTTTGATCACATCATCTGAAAACAATGCGGCGAGGAATTTCGGGTTGTTGTAGGCCGCATTCGGCGCAACGCTCGGGTTCGGCTCGCGCGAGAGATTGGACGCTGTCTCTATCTTCAGTTTCAGCTTGTCTGCCACACCCTTCAGGTTATCCGACTGTTCATAGACGGTATTGCTGAAAGTCTCCGCGAGTTCGGCATATTTCTTTGCGGCCTGTTGCTTCTTGATTTCCGCTGCAATCTCGCCTTTGACTTCATCCAGGCTCTTGACCGCAGCCGGTTTCACGTCGGTCAACTGAATGATGTGATAACCGAATTCGGATTCGACCAGGTCACTGATCTCGCCCTGCTTGAGTTTGAACACCGCGTCTTCGAATCCCTTGACCATCATGCCTTTGCCGAAGAAATCGAGATCGCCGCCGCGCTCGGCGGAGCCGGGGTCCTCGGAATTCGTTTTGGCCAGCTTGGCAAATTCGGCCGGAGTGCTGCGTGCTTGCGCCAACACTTTTTCGGCTTTGGCTTTGGCAGCTGCCTTCTCGGCATCCGACGCGCCCTTCTTCACGCCGATCAGGATGTGGCTGGCGCGGCGCTGTTCTTCCACCGCATAGCGCTTCGCATTCTGGTCGTAGTAAGACTTGATGTCCGCATCGCTGACCGAAATCTGTTGGGCCACGGCGTCAATGCTGAGCACCACATACTCGGCCTTGAGTTGTTCCGGAATCTGGAACTGGCTGCTGTTCTTGTCGTAATACGCCTTCAGCATGTCGTCGGTTACCTTCACCTGCGACACGAAGTCCGACGCCTTGAACAGTTGTTCCTGCACTTCGCGTTCCTGGTCGTTCAGGTCAGACAGGCGGGCGGCGACCGTTTTCGGTGCGAACGCGGTGGATTGGATTGCCGCGTTAACCTGCTGCATGGCGAGGTCCTGACGCAACCGCGCTTCATACATGGCCGGCGTCATCCCCTGCATGGCCAACAATGACTTGTAACGCTCGCTGTCGAATTTTCCTTCAGCGGTTGTCAGTCCAGGAATTGCAAGTATGTTCTGCTGCAGCGCCTGGTCGGAAACCGATAATTTATTTCGCGCTGCTTCCACAGCCAACACGCGTTGTGCAATCAGGTTGTCCAGGACGGCTTGCCTGGCTTCCGGGGTATCAAACGTTTTCGGATCGAACTGTTGCCCGAACATCTCGCGCAAGCGGTCCATCTGCTGGCGCTGCGCATTATCCCATTCCTGTTGCGTGATGCTCTGGCCGGCGACTTTCGCTACCGCATTATCGCCCTCGCGAAAACGTGTATAGCCTTCGAGGCCAAAAAACGCGAACGAAGGGACAATGAACAACAGCAGCACGACATGCATCAAGCGCCGGTGGGTGCGAATAAATTCAAACATGGTGTCAGCCGATAAGAGACAGGTGCATAGGGACAGGACGCGATTTTAACGCATATAAAAAAAGGCGAACTCGCGTTCGCCTTTTTCGATTTTTGGCGGAGTGGACGGGACTCGAACCCGCGACCCCCGGCGTGACAGGCCGGTATTCTAACCGACTGAACTACCACTCCTAATTGCTTCAACTATTGATGCCTGATTAGCTTTGGTGGGTGCTGAGAGGCTCGAACTCCCGACCTACGCCTTGTAAGGGCGCCGCTCTACCAACTGAGCTAAGCACCCGATTCCACACTTAGCCAATCACACATTTTGCGGCGTTTGTCACCACGCCGTAAAAAACATTATTCTACAACATCTTTCGACTTCACGCACTAGTTAACTGCATCTTTCAGGGCTTTGCCCGGCCGGAATTTCGGCACCTTCGCTGCTTTGATCTTGATGGCATCGCCGGTACGCGGATTGCGGCCGGTGCGCGCTGCGCGTTTACCCACTGTAAAGGTACCGAAACCAACCAGCGTGACACTGCCGTTTTTTTTCAACGTCATTTTCACTGCGCCGATCAGCGAATCAAGCGCACGCGTCGCGGCTGCTTTCGAGATATCCGCAGACCTGGAAATGTGATCGATCAACTCCGTTTTATTCACTTACGCCCCCTCATGAAAGTTGGATTCTGCAATGCTCTTTTTTGTCTTTTTGGTCGCGTTCGCATTACATGCCGCAGAGAAATCTGCGGCCCTGTATTAAACAAGCGGCAACGCTGAGTGTCAAGCGCTTTGCGGGTGGGATCAGCGAGGGAAAATCATGAGGATCGCAGTATACGATTGGCGCGAATAAACATGATGGCAGTCCAAAAAAGAAAAGCGATCCGAAGATCGCTTTTCCAATTACTGCATGCTAACTGATCAGTGCTTGATCAGGGTTGTGTCGGATTGTCCTGCGGGTTGAGCTACTGCGGTATCAACCGCCGCCGGCTCCTCAGTCAGTGGAGTCGGCTGCCTTTCGAGCGCTACTTCGAGGACCTTGTCTATCCATCGAACCGGGACGATCTCGAGCTTGTTTTTCACGTTGTCGGGAATATCCGCAAGATCCTTCACATTCTGCTCAGGAATCAGCACAGTCTTGATATCACCGCGGTGTGCCGCCAACAACTTCTCCTTCAAACCGCCAATCGGCAACACTTCACCACGCAAAGTGATTTCGCCGGTCATCGCGACGTCAGCCCGCACGGGAATTCCAGTCAGTACCGACACCAGCGCTGTCGTCATCGCAATACCTGCCGAGGGACCGTCCTTGGGTGTTGCGCCTTCAGGCACGTGGATGTGGATGTCGGTCTTGCTGAAGACCTCGCTCTTGATGCCCAGGCGCTTGGCGCGGCTGCGCACCACGGTACGAGCAGCTTCGATCGACTCTTTCATCACGTCGCCCAGCGTACCGGTACGAATGATGTCGCCCTTGCCCGGCATGGTCATCGCTTCAATCGTCAGCAGATCGCCGCCGACCTCGGTCCACGCAAGTCCGACCACCTGGCCGACCTGGTTTTCTTTTTCGGCCATGCCGAAGTCGTAGCGCCGCACACCGAGGAACTTGTCGAGGTTCTTCGAAGTAACCGTGACTTTCTTCTCCTGCTTTTTCAGCAGCAGCATCTTCACGACCTTGCGTGCGATCTTCGAAACTTCACGCTCGAGGGAACGCACACCCGCCTCACGTGTGTAGTAACGAATGATGTCGCGGATCGCCGATTCGGAGACACTGATCTCGTCTTCCTTCAGACCATTGTTCGTGATCTGTTTCGGCAGCAGGTAGCGTTGTGCGATGTTCAGCTTTTCGTCTTCGGTATAACCCGCCAGGCGTATTACTTCCATCCGGTCCAGCAGCGCCGGCGGAATGTTAAGCGAGTTCGACGTCGCGACGAACATCACATCCGAGAGGTCAAAATCGACCTCGACATAGTGATCCGAGAACGTGTGGTTCTGTTCGGGATCCAGGACTTCCAGCAATGCCGATGCCGGATCGCCGCGGAAATCCATGCCGAGCTTGTCCACCTCGTCGAGCAGGAACAGCGGATTGCGCACGCCGACCTTGGACAGGCTTTGCAGGATCTTGCCCGGCATCGAACCGATATAGGTACGACGGTGGCCGCGAATCTCGGCTTCGTCCCGTACGCCGCCCAACGCCATACGCACGAACTTGCGGTTCGTTGCATGGGCGATTGACTGGCCAAGCGAGGTCTTACCGACACCCGGAGGTCCGACCAGGCACAGGATCGGCGCTTTGACCTTCTCGACGCGCTGTTGGACAGCAAGATACTCAAGAATGCGTTCCTTGACCTTCTCCAGGCCATAGTGATCGCCTTCGAGTACCTTCTCGGCATTTTCCAGGTCGTTGTTGACTTTGGATTTCTTCTTCCACGGCAGAGCGACCAGCGTGTCAATGTACTTGCGAACGACGGTGGCTTCGGCCGACCTCGGCGACATCAGCTTGAGCTTCTTGAGCTCAGCTTGCGCCTTGTCGCGAGCCTCTTTCGGCATTTTGGCGGCGATGATCTTCTTCTCAAGATCCTCGAGATCAGCGCCCTCTTCGCCTTCGCCCAGTTCCTTCTGGATCGCCTTGACCTGCTCGTTCAGGTAGTACTCGCGCTGCGATTTTTCCATCTGGCGCTTGACGCGGCCGCGGATGCGCTTTTCCACCTGGAGGATGTCGAGCTCGCCTTCGAGTTGGCCGAGCAGATGCTCGTGGCGCTTGGCCACATTGAAGATTTCGAGGATGACCTGCTTTTGCTCGAGCTTCAGCGGCAAATGCGCGGCAATCGTGTCGGCCAGGCGGCCGGCATCGTCGATTCCAGCGAGAGACGTCAGGATCTCCGGCGGAATCTTTTTATTCAGTTTTACGTATTGATCGAACTGCTGAACGATCGCGCGGCGCATCGCTTCCACCTCGGACTCGTCACCCGGCTCGGACTCAACCGGAGTCAGGTCGGCGACAAAGTGGGAATCGAGGTCGGTAATGCTATGGATACGGGCACGCTGCGCTCCCTCCACCAGCACTTTGACGGTGCCGTCGGGGAGTTTCAGCATCTGGAGAATATTGGCGACTGCGCCAATTTCGTAAATATCTTCAGCTGAGGGTTCATCCTTGGCTGCTGCCTTCTGGGCGGCGAGCATGATGCTCTTGCCTTGTTCCATCGCAGCTTCGAGCGCCTTAATCGACTTGGGCCGACCGACGAACAGCGGTATCACCATATGCGGGAAGACAACAACGTCCCGCAACGGCAACAGCGGCAGTTGGGTAGTTTCAGTGAATGTTGTAGAAGTCGTCATGGCGAACCTTATTTTAAGAGCCTGTTAAATGATGTTGGCACGGCAGCTGAAAACTCAAGTCCAAGCAGAAACAAATAATTCTCTCCCATTCAGGACACCAATAAAAAAAGCCACACACGAAGTTGCCCTCGGGTGGCTTTGCGATGGAAGCCGGAAATAATTTTTGTAAGGCAAATTGTACTGCTTCTCGGCACGAAAATCGGATTTTTAGTCGTATTTTTGAGCCTTCAAGCTAGCCGGCTATTTTGCGCCGGATACCTTCGGTTGCTCGTGGTAGATCAACAAAGGTTTTGCCCCATTGACGATCGTATTTTCGTCAATAACTACCTTGGCGACGTTTTGCTCGCTGGGCAACTCAAACATTACGTCAAGCAGTGCATGCTCAAGGATGGAGCGCAGTCCTCGTGCGCCAGTCTTGCGTTCAAGCGCTTTCTTGGCGATGGCATGCAAAGCTGCCGGCCGGACCTCAAGTTCCGCGCCCTCCATCTGCAACAGCTTCGCGTACTGTTTGATGAGAGCATTCTTGGGTTCCAGCAAGATTTGGATTAGCGCCTCTTCGTTTAGTTCACTCAACGTCGCGACCACCGGCAGGCGGCCGACCAACTCGGGAATCAGGCCGAACTTGATCAGGTCCTCGGGCTCCGCATCGAGCAACACCTCGCTTGCATTGCGCTCCTTCTGGCTCTTCACGGAAGCGCCAAACCCGATGCCACTCTTTTCGGACCGGTTCGAGATGATCTTGGCCAGCCCGTCGAAAGCGCCGCCACAGATGAACATGATGTTGGTCGTGTCGATCTGGACGAAATCCTGATTGGGATGCTTGCGCCCGCCTTGCGGAGGCACCGACGCCATCGTTCCTTCGATCAGCTTCAGCAGCGCCTGCTGTACACCCTCGCCCGATACATCGCGGGTGATGGATGGGTTGTCGGACTTGCGCGAAATCTTGTCGATTTCGTCTATGTAGACGATACCCTTCTGCGCCTTCTCAACTTCGTAGTTGCAGTTTTGCAGGAGCTTCTGGATGATGTTTTCGACGTCCTCGCCGACATAGCCGGCTTCGGTCAGGGTGGTCGCGTCGGCGATCACGAACGGCACGTTCAACATGCGCGCAAGGGTCTGGGCAAGCAGGGTCTTACCCGATCCGGTCGGGCCTACCAGTAAAATATTGCTCTTAGCCAACTCGACGTCGTCTTTTTTACCCAGGTGCTTAAGGCGCTTGTAATGGTTGTACACGGCCACGGACAGGATGCGCTTGGCGGTTTCCTGTCCGATTACGTACTGGCCGAGCAGTTCGAAGATTTCATTCGGTGTCGGCAGATCGGACTTCGGTCCGGAGACAGATTCGATGCTGGACGCTTCGTCGCGGATGATGTCGTTGCAGAGATCGATGCATTCGTCGCAGATGAAGACGGATGGGCCCGCGATGAGCTTTTTCACCTCGTGTTGGCTCTTGCCGCAAAATGAGCAATAAAGCAATTTCTCGCCACTGGAGGATTTTTTGTCAGACATAGGGCAAATTAGGTATAGAAGTTGGTCCGATATTACCTGCGAAATCAAAATTCGTCACGACACGGCTCAAAAAATTGAGCATTGCCGTGCGATTCGTCGCCAGAAAACAAAAACGCCCGAACGCAGGACCGTCCGGGCGTTTTCCGCTTGGACAAACCCTCTTAGGCGCGGTTCGTCAGCACCTTATCAATCAGGCCATATTCCACGGCTTCATCCGCGGACATGAAATTATCTCTGTCCGTATCTTTGCTGATTTGTTCCACAGTCCGACCGGTTTTTTCGGCCAGGATGTGGTTCAGGCGATCACGCAGATAAAGGATCTCGCGAGCCTGAATCTCGATATCGGCCGCCTGACCCTGCGCACCGCCCAAAGGCTGGTGAATCATGATCCGCGAGTTGGGCAGCGAGAATCGCTTGCCCTTGGCTCCCGCGGCCAGCAGGAATGCACCCATTGAAGCGGCCAGGCCGGTACACAGCGTGGACACGTCCGGCTTGATGAACTGCATGGTGTCGAAAATCGCCATGCCGGCCGAAACCGAACCGCCCGGGGAGTTGATATACAGGGAGATGTCCTTGTCCGGGTTTTCACTTTCCAGGAACAGCAGCTGCGCGACGATCAGGTTGGCGGCGTGGTCGTTAACCGGGCCAACCAGAAAGATCACGCGCTCTTTCAGCAAGCGCGAGTAAATGTCGTATGCGCGCTCGCCGCGGCCGCTCTGCTCAATCACCATCGGCACCATACCGAGCATTTCGGTATCGAGTGCGGAGTTTCGTGTCATGCCTGTCATGTGCTTTCCTTATTATGGAGTACGCACAAACGATTTTACGCTTGTGCGTTATTGCCCATCAATTCGTCGAATGCTATCGGCTTCTCGGTTACTTTTGCTTTTCCAAGCACATAGTTAACGACGTTTTCTTCCAAAACAAGGGCTTCAACTTCGGCCAGGCGGCGGCGGTCGCTGTAGTAGTACTTCAGCACCTGCTGCGGATCTTCATAGCTTTGCGCGAAGTCTTCCACCTGCGCCTTGACCTGGTCGGCAGTCGCCTCAAGCTTGTTGGCCTTCACCACTTCGGCCAGGATCAGTCCCAGGCGTACGCGACGCTCGGCCTGCGCGGTGAACAGCTCAGGCGGGAACGGCATGTCCTTCACGTTCATTCCGCGCTGCGCCATGTCCTGGCGGGTCATCTCCACCAGGCGCTCGACGTCCTGGTCGACCAGGGCTTTCGGCACATCGAGTTCGGCTGCCTTGATCAGCGCGTCCATGACGCTATCTTTAGTTTTCGCTTTGACGCGGTTGCTCACCTCGCGTTCGAGGTTCGACTTGATGTCCTCACGCATTTTGCCAAGGTCGCCGTCAGCAATGCCGAGCGACTTTGCAAACTCGGCATCGACTTCCGGCATGTGTGCCCACTCGATTTTTTTCATGGTGATCGTGAACTCGGCGGTTTTTCCTGCCACGTCCTTACCATGATAGTCCTCCGGGAAAGGCAACGGGAAGGTCTTCGACTCGCCTACCTTCAGCCCGATGGCAGCAGCTTCAAATTCCGGCAACATGCGGCCTTCGCCCAGCACGAATGCATAGTCGTCAGCCTTCCCGCCCGGGAATTCAACGCCGTCGATCTTGCCGACGAAGTCGATGGTGACGCGATCGCCATTCTGGGCGGACTGTTCAGCACCGCCGTCGCCGTGCGCACCGTGCTCGCCCTTGACGTGATAGTGAACGCGTTGCTTGCGCAGGATGTCGATAGTCTTGTCGATTTCGCCTTCGGAAACTTCCGATTTGACCTTCTCGACTTCAGCAGCCGACAGATCGTCGATCTTCACATCGGGATAGACTTCAAACGTAGCGTCGAACGCAATGGAACCTTCGGCAACGCCTTCGCCGGTTTTTGGCTCGATCTTCGGGAAACCGGCAACTCGCAGGTTGTTCTCGGTTGCGGCATCGTTGAATGCGCGGCCGACCTTGTCGTTCAATACTTCAGTCTCAACCTGGAAGCCGTATTGGGCGGCGACCATCTTCATCGGTACTTTGCCGGGACGGAAGCCCGGTGCTTTCGCCGTGCGGGCGCGCACTTTCAAGCGCTTCTCTACTTCCGCCTGGACGTCAGCCAGCGGCAATGTAATGATGATGCGGCGCTCGAGTTTTTCCAAAGTTTCGACTGCAGTTGCCATGTGAACCATCCAATAAATAGTAAGTATTCTGTGGTGCGAGGAGGGGGACTCGAACCCCCACACCATTGCTGGCGTCAGGACCTAAACCTGGTGCGTCTACCAATTTCGCCATCCTCGCGGGATTTTACGTTGCTCTTTTTACGTTACTTTTCTGCGTTAATTCAGCACAAAAACAAAGGGCGACCATGAAGTGTGAATTCGGTCGCCCCACATTGCTTTGTTAGTAGCTGTTCAACTTCAACCCGGCATTTTACTGGATTTTTCTATCATTCGCCGCTGTTTTTCATCAGGGAACCGCCGGACCTCCCGAAGGGATTCTCCGCGGTTCCCTCGCCTCATGCTTCCTTTTTCACTCTGAAACAGGTCGCATAGAGGGCCGGCAGGAACAGCAAAGTCAGTGCTGTCGCAATGACAAGGCCGCCCATGATCGCAACCGCCATCGGCCCCCAGAACACCGAGCGGGACAGCGGAATCATTGCCAGTACGGCAGCTGCGGCCGTCAGGATGATAGGCCTGAAGCGCCGCACCGATGACTCCACCACCGCATCCCAGCGCGGGATGCCCGCCGCAATATCCTGCTCTATCTGGTCGATCAGGATCACCGAGTTGCGGATGATCATGCCGAACAGTGCGATCACGCCGAGCTGCGCGACGAAGCCGAACGGCCGCTGCAAAAGCAGCAAGGCCATTGCCGCGCCCGCCAACCCCAGCGGCCCTGTCAGGAAAACCAGGAGCGCCCGCGAGAAGCTGTGCAGCTGGAGCATCAGCAGCGTGAAGATAATGAAAATCACAAGCGGCACATTTGCGGC
>JBBWZW010000380.1:0-3250 GCA_039649305.1 Burkholderiales bacterium | reverse complement strand
TCGAAATGCACATCGCTGGGGCAAAAAAAAACGCCGAACCACAGTGAGCATGGCCCACCCGATTCGGACGCCGTTGTCCAAAGGCCCTAACCAGCTTTGGTTGAGACCGATCGTTGATTGCAGCGCCGACGTTGGCGTTGCCTATCCTTGATGCAATTGGTGTGCCAGTGTCAGGGGACAGAGTCCAGAGGTCAGGGATCAGAGTTCTCGGGGGCGGACTGTATCGCTTGAGTGTTTTTTGTGGTGTGTCGGGGGTTTAGTGCGCCATTTTTGTGCATGTCCACACCAAAATGGGGCGTGCTTGATCAACCCAACAGGTCCGCGACATCCAGGATGCGCTGGGCAAGTTCCGCCGGCTTCAGGTTTTTGTCCATCGCCAGCCGTCGCAGCTTTTGATATGCCTCGTCATCGAATATCTTGTGGAGCGTCTTCCTCACGCATCACAAGCCCCATACACCCCATTGCCGCGGCCGACCATATAACGGAGCGTCTCGCCCTCAGTACACCAATACGAACTGAACCCTGCCGGGTTAATGCGAACCGGCATCAATGCCACCATGCTGCCGAAAAGCCACGAAAAATCCCACGGGCCGCGACGAAACCGATAACGGCTTGCGTTGTCCCACCGTTATGGTTGAGGAGTCGAATCCACTGCAGGACCCTGATCGAAATACCGCACGGTTGGTCGAAACGCCTTGTTTCGCGAAAGTGCAGGCTCGCCCCTATCCTTCAATAGCGTTGGCAAGAGTAGGTGGAGCGCGTGTAAGCCGCGCCACACCCGCAAAGCCGCATACTGATGAGAACGTCCGGCAGCAAAGTCACCGAAGTTCCACAAAGCTCGCGCAAAAATTCGCCGCGGCTTGGGGACGTAAATGAACATCGTCAATACGAACCGCTGCAGAAGGAGGCGCGTGGTGCAGCATAGAGCGAGGGGGCGACATGAGTTCGAGTGACCCGGTCAATTCCATGTGGGTGGATGCTCTCACCATGCTGGAGCAGGCGGAGCGGATGCACCGCCAATACTTTCGTTTAAGCACGGCACAGACGCGCGGTCCCGTTTGGGAACCGCCGGTGGACATCTTCGAGACGGAGCACGATTTATTCGTCGTGATTGCGTTGCCGGGTGTGATACCGGACTCGTTACGAGTAGTCATCGATAGTGGTGAACTGTACGTTGTCGGCGAGCGCCCGATGCCGGCATTGCCGCGCGCTGTACTGCGCAGGCTGGAGATTCCGTACGGGCGTTTTGAGCGGCACATTGATCTTCCGGCCGGATTATTTGAAACTACCCGGCGGGAACTGGTGAACGGTTGCCTGCTGCTGGGCTTGCACAAACTTGAATGACATGAGAGGCAGGACAGGAAATGAGCATCGGACCAGAAAATGCAGCCGAAATCCCAGTCAACGCCGCCGCCACGCCGGCAGCACCAGTCAAGGTCGAGGCAGAGCCGGAGCCTTATCCGACTATGCCGGAAGATGCGCTGATCATCTTCCCCGTGCGGAACCTGGTGATGTTTCCCGGCCTCGTCACGCCGATCACGGTCGGCCGAAAAAGTACAGTCGCCGCGGCTCAGGAGGCGGTTCGCAGCGAACGTCAGGTCGGCGTATTGTTGCAGCGCGACCCTGATGTGATTGCGCCCGGCCCCGACGACTTGTATCGGGTCGGCACGGTTGCGAGCATCGTGCGATACATGACCACCGCCGATGGATTACACCATGTCATATGTCAGGGCGTGCAGCGCTTTGTCGTGCAAGAATTTTTGCCGGGCTATCCGTTTCTCGTGACGCGTGCTGAACGCTGCCAGGATCCGGAAATAATGAACAGCGCGATTGAAGCACGCATGCTGCATCTTAAGGCGCGCGCGGAAGAATTACTGAGCCTGTTGCCGCAAGTACCTGCCGATGTCGTGCAAACTATTCGAAACACGGCGTCGCCAGGCCTTCTCGCCGATCTCATCGTCGGGCTGATGGATGTGAAGCCCGAAGAGAAACAGGAGGTGCTGGAAACCTTCGACGTGGAAACACGGCTGGATAAGGCACTCGCATTGGTTACTCATCGCCTCGAAGTACTGCGCATCAGCCGCGACATCGATCAGCAGACCAAGGAGCGATTCGGAGAGCGGCAGCGTGAGGCTGTGTTGCGCGAACAACTGAGGACCATCCGGGAGGAACTCGGCGACGCCGATGAGATCGCGGCGGAAACCGAGCAGCTGTCGGAGGCGATCGCCAAAGCAAACATGCCGAAGGAAGTAGAGGAGCATGCCAGGAAGGAACTGAAGCGGCTCCAGCGCATGTCCGAATCCTCGGCCGAACACTCAATGCTGCTCACCTACCTCGAGTGGTTGACTGAATTGCCATGGTCGGTCATCAGCGAGGACCGCATCAATATCGGCGAGGCGCGCCGGATTCTCGACGAAGACCACTATGGCCTGCAGAAAATCAAGCAGCGCATTCTAGAGTATCTCGCGGTACGCAAGCTAAACCCGCAGGGCAAGAGTCCGATTCTTTGTTTCGTTGGCCCGCCCGGCGTCGGCAAGACCTCGCTTGGACAAAGCATCGCCAAAGCCACCGGTCGCAAATTCGTTCGCGTTAGCCTGGGCGGCGTGCATGACGAGTCGGAAATCCGCGGCCATCGACGCACCTACATCGGCGCGTTGCCGGGTAATATCGTCCAGGGCATCCGCAAGGCCGGCACGAGAAATCCTGTCATGATGCTGGACGAAGTCGACAAACTCGGCAGTGGCGTACAAGGCGATCCTTCGGCCGCGCTGCTCGAGGTGCTGGACCCGGAACAGAATTCCACCTTCCGCGATAATTACCTTGCCGTGCCGTTCGATCTTTCACAGGTCATGTTTGTCTGTACCGCCAACATGCTCGATACCATTGCGAGTCCATTGCGCGACCGGATGGAAATCATCGAACTGCCCGGTTACACCGAGGAGGAAAAGCTGCTCATCGCGCGCCGCTACCTGGTGAAACGGCAGGTGGAAAACAACGGCTTGTCGCTCGCGCAATGCGAGATCACCGACAATGCGCTGCGCATCATAATACGCAACTACACGCGCGAAGCCGGCGTACGCGGACTGGAACGCGCAATCGGCACCGTGGTTCGCCACTCGGCGATACTCATCGCCGAGGGCACTGCGGAACACGTGCGTGTCGACGAAGCGGACTTGCGGCCAATCCTCGGCGTGCCCCGGTACGAAGGCGAAGTGGCAATGCGCACGAGTATCCCGGGTGTTGCCACCGG
>JBBWZW010000376.1:0-4259 GCA_039649305.1 Burkholderiales bacterium | reverse complement strand
GGTCCTACTCCTCAAATTGGTTGCTGACACGCATTGCTTCGCTGATGGTCGTCCTGCCAGCAACGACCAGACTCACTGCATGCCGGCGCAAAGTACGCCCTGCCATCTGCGCCTGGGCGACTTTCATGAATTGCGTGTGATCGTCCTGGCTTGCTGCGTCTGCCACGGACTCCGTTATCTCGAGCATCTCATAAGCACCGGTACGTCCCCGATAGCCGGTGCCGTTGCAATGCGAACAGCCGCGCCCATAAAGGTAGCGGTGTTCGGAGACGGTGTCTCCGAGCTCCGCCTTCAGCCACGCTAGTTCAGTGGGTTTGGGATCATAGCTGTCGGCACAGCTCTCGCAAACAATCCGGACCAGCCGCTGAGCGACCACCGCGTGCAGAGAGGTCGCGACCATATAGCGGGGTACGCCCATATCGAGCAAACGGATCGGCGTACTGACCGCATCGTTGGTATGCAGGGTAGAGAGCACCAGGTGACCCGTCAGTGCGGCCCGCATGCTGATCTGCGCGGTTTCCTCGTCACGTATCTCACCGACGAGCACCACGTCGGGGTCCTGACGCAATGCGGAGCGCAATACGCGGGCGAAGGACAAGTCGATCTTTTCATTGACCTGTACCTGGTTGATGCCACTCAGCCGATATTCCACCGGGTCTTCCACGGTGATCAGCTTGCGCGACATGGTATTGAGCTCGGCGAGCGCCCCGTACAGCGTGGTGGTCTTGCCGCTTCCGGTTGGGCCCGTCACCAGGATCAGGCCGTGCGCACGCTGCAAAAGCTCCCGGAGCCTGGCAAGCATGTCGACCGGCATGCCGATCGAATCGAGGTTGAGTGTGCCGCCGCTCTGGTTCAACAGGCGCATGGCGACGGATTCGCCGTGCTGCGTCGGCATCGTCGAAATACGAACGTCTACCTGTTGCTGTTTCACCTTGATGGCGAAACGGCCGTCTTGCGGCAGGCGTTTTTCAGAGATATCGAGGCCGGACATCAGCTTGAGGCGAAGGGCCAGTGCCGGGGCAATCCGGATATCCGCCTCGGTTTGCAAATGCAGCATGCCGTCGATGCGGAAGCGGATCTGGAGACGCCCCTCCTGTGGCTCGATATGAATATCGGATGCCATCACCTGGGTAGCGTCGTCGAACACTGATTGCAGCAGTTTGACGACCGGGGCTTCTTCAATGCCGGGCGTGCCGCCCAGAGCGCCGAAATCGACGTAGGTGTCGCCCAGGTCCTGCTGAAGCTCTCGGGCAAAGTCGGTGATTTCTTCGGTACGGCGATAAATGCGGTCGATGGTGTGCAGCAGCTCGCTCTCATTGACCACTGCAAGCTCGATGTTTCTCTTCACCACCCGTGCAATTTCGTCGTACGCAAACAGGTCCGTGGGGTCAGCCAGGCCCATCAATAGCGACTTGCCGCGATCTTCCAGCACAATCGCGCGGAAGCGGCGTGCCTGGGTCTCGGGCAGCAGGCGCACTACCGCCGGATCGACGTTGTAGAACTTGAGATTGACGTACGGGATATTGAATTGCTTGGCGAGCGCGCCTGAGATTTCTTCTTCGGTGACGAAGCCGTTTTCGACAAACACCCGACCGAGCTTGCGCCCGGTTCTTTTCTGTTCGGCGAGGGAAAACTGTAGCTGCTCGTCGGAGAGCAACCTTTGCTGAACCAGAATTTCTCCCAAGCGGACTTTTTCCGGCCTCGGCATACGCGCTCCTCGCCACGGTAATTCACGCGCGTATTGTATCCACAATTTCCTATAGTGAATTGTTTTTGTTAGGAAATTCGCGCGCCATGCGGACCCGAAGGGCATGATGCGCGGGGCGCGCACCCTACATTCTGGCGGACCAGACCTGCACTAGGAATCCAAAGCCTGGTGGAAGTCATCGACCAGGTCGGCCGTATCTTCAATACCAACCGACACCCTGATCAACGATTCCGCAATACCCATGCTGGCTCTGCGTTCAGGCCCCATTTCAAAGAAGATGGTGTGCGCGACCGGAATGACGAGGGTGCGGGTATCGCCCAGGTTACTGGCCGGCACGCCGAGCTTCAGGCGGTTCAGGTAGTCAAAACAGTCGATGCCCTCTTTCAGTTCAAAGCTGAACAGGCTGCCGTAAGAGCGGAACAGCTCAGTAGATATCGCGTGCTGCGGGTGGGACGGCAAACCTGGATAGTAGACGGCCGCCACCCGTTCATCGGCTTCGAGCATCTTTGCCACCGCCAGCGCATTTGCACACTCGCGCTCCAGGCGCAGCGCCATTGTTTCTGCTCCGACCGCCAGATGGTGTGCCGCCTCGGGACCGAGCGTGCCGCCGAAGTCACGCAGCGCTTTGGCGCGGATCTGTGCCATGCCCCATTGTGCCGGCGCATAACGTTTGTAGTTGTCGACGATGTTCGGGTATTTCGTCCAGTCGTAGAGGCCGGTATCCGTCAGGCTGCCGCCCAATGCGTTGCCATGCCCGCCGATCGACTTGGTCAGCGCATTGATCACAAGGCTGGCACCTACCGCTTTCGGCTGGAACAGGTATGGCGAGGTCATGGTGTTGTCGACGACATAGAGTATGCCGCGATCGCGGCACAACTGGCCGATGCGTTTCAGATCCGCGACTTGCGTCCGTGGATTGGCTATGGTTTCAACAAACACCATGCGGGTGGCCGGCGTCAACGCAGCCTCGACGTTGCTGACGTCAGTCGCATCGACAAACGACACATCAGTTCCCTGCCCGGCCACCGTTTGCCAGAGGCTGTTGGTATTCCCGAACAGAAAGGACGAGGATACGATGTGATCACCCTGACGCAATAGCGCTTGCACCACAGCGCCGATTGCCGCCATGCCAGTCGCGAAACAGATCGTCGCGACGCCCTGCTCCATTTGCGTGACCTTGTCTTCCAGCGCGGAAACCGTCGGATTACCCTGACGCCCATATCGATAGCCCGGCTTCTTGCCCTGGAATACAGCAGCCAGTTCGCGCGAGTCTTCATAACCGAAGGTGACGGAAGTGTGGATTGGCTTGTGCAAAGAACCATGCTCGATCGGCTTTTGCCGGTCGCTATGCAAAATGGTGGTGGTGAAGCCGTATTTTTTCGTGGTATCTGTCATAGTCAATAAAAAGCCCGTTTAGCGTGAGCTGAAACGGGCTATAAAAGATGGCATCCCGTTTAGCAGCATTTATTGGGATCGCACATTTGCAAGAGCCTCCCGCGCCCGCAAGCAGTTCAAATCGGCGCAGGTCTCATCGTATCGTAAAAACAAGCGATCGCAAAATTACCGGCCATTAAAAAGCCCGTTTGCCGGCGGAACCGGCAAACGGGCTGCGATCGAGGGCCCCTGATCAATCGACCTGGGCTAAGCCGAGGTTCAACTGCGAACGCACTGCATCTTCGTTTTCGGGCTTCGGGTTATTGCGCGCGATCTCGATGCGATCCAGGTAATCGCGCGAAATGTCGCCGGTTACGTAGACGCCATCGAAGCAAGACGCCTCGAAGCTCTTCAGCAGCGGATTCGCATCGGAGATGGAACGCTTGAGCGCTTCGATGTCCTGGTACACCAGCGCATCCGCGGTGATCTCGCGACACACTTCTTCGTCGGTGCGGCCATAGGCGATCAACTCGTTACGCGTCGGCATATCGATGCCGTACACGTTCGGGAACTTCACCGGCGGCGCGGCCGACGCGAAGATCACGCTCTTGGCGCCAGCTTCACGCGCCATCTGTACGATCTCACGGCTAGTGGTGCCGCGCACGATGGAATCATCGACCAGCAATACGTTCTTGCCTTTGAATTCGGAGCCGATCGCGTTCAGCTTCTGGCGCACGGATTTCCTGCGCATCCCCTGGCCCGGCATGATGAAGGTGCGGCCGATATAGCGATTCTTGATGAAACCTTCGCGGTACTGCAGGTTCAACTTGAGCGCGAGTTCCATCGCAGCCGGACGGGACGAGTCGGGGATGGGCATCACCACGTCGATTTCACCGGCGGACATCTGGCTCTTGATCTTGTCGGCGAGGTATTCACCCATCTTCAGGCGCGTCTGGTAAACCGAGGCGCCGTCGATGACGGAATCAGGGCGAGCAAGGTAGACGAATTCGAATGCGCATGGGCTGAGCTGGGGATTTTCCGCGCACTGCTGGTTGTAGAGATTGCCTTCGAGGTCAATGAAGATCGCCTCACCCGGCATCACATCACGCAGGAAACGGAAGCCGAGGCCTTCCAGCGCAACCGACTCGCTGGCGAGCATATACTCCGGGCCGTTTTC
>JBBWZW010000318.1:0-15074 GCA_039649305.1 Burkholderiales bacterium | reverse complement strand
GCGAACACACCCGAACAATTCGCAAAGGTGCTGGACGCGGAGATCAATAAATATGCTGAGCTGGTGAAGGCGACTGGGCTACAGGTGGAATAACCAGTCGGGACAGGTGTTTTGTACGGAACAGACGGAGATCGTCGACGTTTACATGTATGGCGGTCATCCGAACAACACTTTACAAGTAACAATCGGTTGGGTTACATTGTAAATCAACCTTCTGCACGAATACGACGTCCGGCGCCCAGTGGCGGTAAGGCTACCCATACATCCTCGATTCTATGAATGCCTATGAAACCACGTCTCCTGCAACACGGCCGCCTGATGCCGTCCCTCGAATCGCAACTGGCCGCCGAATTCGACATCCATCCATTCTGGAATGAAGCCGACCCTAGCGCGTTCCTCGCCGCCCGCGGCGAAGAATTCGTCGGCCTGGTCACCTCAGCACGCGTCGGCGCAGACGCCGCGCTGATCGATGCGCTGCCGTCGCTGAAGGTGATCTCGAGTTTCGGCGTCGGTTATGAAACCCTCGATGTCGAAGCAGCGAAGCGGCGCGGCGTGGTAGTGAGCAACACGCCGGATGTGCTGAACGATTGCGTGGCCGATCTTGCCTTCGGATTGCTGATCGATGTCGCGCGCGGCATGTCGGCCGGCGATCGTTTCGTTCGCCGCGGTGAGTGGGAACGCAATGCGTTTCAATTTACTACACGGGTATCCGGCAAGCGCCTCGGTGTGCTCGGACTCGGCCGCATCGGCCAGGCAATTGCAAAACGTTCCACAGGCTTCGACATGGAGGTGCGGTATCACTCACGCCGTCCGGTAACTGGCGTGTCATGGGGATATGAAGCGTCCGCGGTCGCGTTGGCGGACTGGGCGGACTTCCTGGTGGTGGCATGTGCCGGCGGCACAGCTACGCGCCACCTGGTGTCCTCCGATGTCCTCGCCGCCCTCGGACCGAAGGGTTTTCTGATCAACATCTCGCGTGGAAGCGTGGTCGACGAGCAGGCATTGATCAAGGCGCTTGCGGACAAACGCATCGCCGGTGCGGCGCTCGACGTTTATGAGGACGAACCGCATGTACCCGAAGCGTTGCTTTCGTTGGAGAACGCCGTATTGCTGCCGCACGTCGCCAGCGGCACACATGAAACCCGCAAGGCGATGAACGATCTGGTGGTGTCGAATCTGCGCAGCTATTTCGCACGCGGACGAGTGGAAACGCCGATCACCTGACTGCGTTTGCAGAAAATCCACGCGCTGCTATAGTCCTCAGCCGAATGATTTAATCGACAGCAGATGAGCATCATGCGATCCACGAAAAAATCGAACGACGAGAGTGAAGCAGCGAAAGACATCGCCGAGGGAGGCACGCTGGTGCTCGCACGCGGACAACGCACACGCCTCAGCGACCAGTTGTATGGGCAGATCTTCGAACAGATCGTGTCCGGCCGGCTGAAGGTGGGCGACCGGCTACCGTCCGAAAAAGAGATCTGCGAGCAATTCGGCGTGTCGCGGCCGGTGGTGCGCGAGGCGTTGTTACGCCTGGGTGCCGACGGACTGGTGACCGCACGTCAGGGTCTGGGTACCTTCGTCAGCCACCAGCCGGTAGCGCGCATCCAGACGTTTGCGCGCGCGCAGGACGTCGCTTCCTACCTGCGCTGCCAGGAAGTGCGGATCGCGCTGGAAGGCGATGCCGCCCGGCTCGCGGCGGAACGGCGCACCGACGAACAAATGGAAGCCATCGAAAAGGCGTATGTCCGTTTCGCGCAAAATGCGGAAAGAGGCCGACCCGATCCGCAGGACGACCTGGAATTCCATGCAAGTGTGGCCGCCGCCGCGCAAAACGATTTTTATCTCCAAGTGCTTGAGCATATCAATGAGTCGCTGCTCGGATTCATGCGCCTGTCCCTGAGCCTGACCCGCACCGGTTCCAAACAACGCACCCAGCGGGTGCTGGAAGAACATTCTGCCATCGTCGATGCGATTCGCGAGCAGGACGGCGAACGTGCGCGCGTGGCGATGCAATACCACCTTGGCCAAGCGCGTCGACGCGTGGTCGATCGCAACCGCGACCGCTAGGTCTCATCGAAATTCAGCCTGCCACCGGTCCGCAGAGCACATTGCGGCCCATCCGGGAGTACTTGAATGCGCGGCGATCGGCGTCCCGGATACGCACTCCGGAGAAGCTGTGAAGCTGTTCGTCATCAAACGGGACGCAGCGCTGACCGCAGCCGACCCGACCGCGCTGTGCAAGGAGAGGCTCACCGGTTATAAGCGCCCGAAACACATCGAGTTTGTCAACGCCTGCCGAAGTCGAACGTCGGCAAGATACTTCGCAGGGAGTTACGGTCGGCGTAGGGAATAGGTTGGGATGGCAATCCCGACTTGCCGGGCCCAGGTACGACCGCCGGCCTCCTTGCGTGCGGGACGTTGGGATTTGCATCTCAACCTACCTTACTACGTCACGTTTTCGCCGCGAAACTCTGCGCCCACTCCTTCACCGAACGCGGCGGCCGACCGAGGATCTCTTGCACGCCGTTGGCAATTGTGCCGGCTTGCCCGTTCCTGATCAGGCCATGCAGTTCCATGAACCCGTCCACCAGCCACAGCGGCATCTTCATTTCCTCCATCGCTTTGCGCGCCGCATCTTCCGGCACGTCGACGTAGGTGTATTTGTGCCCGAACACCTCACAGAGGATGGCGAGTACTTCAGAAGTCGTGAGGGCTTCGGGTCCCGTGAGATCAACTGCTTTTCCTTCGTACCCGTCCGTGGTGAGCACCTTGGCGGCGACCTCACCGACGTCGCGCGCATCCACCCATGCCGCCTTGCCCTGGCCGTTCGGCAGATATATCTCGCAATCCTTGTTCGGAAAGACCCCGTAGTAGTTGATAAAGTTCTGCATGAAGAATGTCGGGCGCAGGATGGTCCACGGGATGCCGCTCAGCTTCAGTTCTTTTTCCGCAGCGAAGTGCAGTCGCCCGAGTATGATGCCCGGGTCAGCATCGGCGCCCATCACCGACAATCTCACGATGTGCTTCACGCCGGCACGCTTCGCGGCAGCAATCGCTTGCACCACATAGCCTACCTGGCGTTCACTGTTGGGCGTAAGCAGGAACAGCCTGTCTACGCCTTTCATCGCCGGGAGATAAGTATCGAGGTCGCTCCAGTCCAGCGTCACCGAGTCAACTCCGGGCATCCTGACCTGCTGCGGCGAGCGCGCCGCTACCTTGAATTTCTGCCCGGCCGCCTGCAGCGCCGCCACTGTAGCCTTGCCGATCGTACCTGTTCCGCCTGTTACCAGAATCATGCTTCCCTCCTGCCATCGGTTTGTGCGCCGCAATGCGCAATTTGATTAGACACGACGAAAGGCCGCGCATTGTACGCAGCGCCTGCGCTTTTGGGGATCGCGCAAACCGGCTTCAGATATAAGGCGGACAGGCGGCCTATCTACTAAAAAAAGATGGAGGCGGAGGACAAAGAGTTACCGGACGACGGACGATAACGTGTTACTGTCCATCATCGTATGCTGGTTGAGCCGCTAATCGTCATGAATTTGCGATTTAGCAAAAATTTGCCGGGGTACTACTTTATTCTTTGCTCATCTGCTCAGCGTTTCGAATAAACAGAATTCTCAATGGCGAATTCCCACGGATTTGCGATGTGGCATACGCAAAGTATTGGGGGGGACACAAAATGCGTTACTTGAATCTCGTAATCATCGCCATATTGCTGGCAGGCTGCGGAACGATCAGCTCGATCCGATCTGAAGCCCGACTGCCGGAATCCACTTCTTTTGCATTCAAAGATAACCGCCCGACCGAGCAGAAAAACTCGCGTACGGACAAGAGCCGTTACGGCAGGGTCAACTATTTCGGCGATGACCGGGTGACGCCGACCGGGCCGGAGCTATTGAAGGCGTCCCTCGAAAGCCGGCTGCACACGATGTTGGCTGGAAAGACTGTCTCCCTGAGTGAGTTCAGCGTTTATGTACACGGCGGCGGCGCGGCGCTGAAGCTGGATCGCCTCGATGCTTATGCGGCGACCACGCCCGGTGGCTATGCCGGCGCACCGTTTGCCGGCCTGCTACTCAGGGGCGTCGAAAAAGTTCGGAACGACAAGACTGTTCGCATCCAGATCAGGGGCAAGGTCGGTGTCACCGAGTTCTCGTCGGATACCGCCGATACCTATCGTGGCGGTTTGACCGAAGAAGACATGCAAGCGACTTTATCCAAGGCGCTCGATGAAGCCACTCTACAGGTACAGCGCGCTGTACAGGGCAAGGAGTACCGGGCATGCGTCAATCCGCCGGCTTGCAGCCTGCCGCCCTTGTCGGGAGGTTAAATGAACCGTCTCGCCGGCTCTGCCGCCGTTTCCCTGATTTCGCTGTGCTGCCTGTCGGCTCCGGCTTTCGCATGCGATCCAAAGCACCCCGAAGATTTCACCGCTTTTTTTACGAAGTTTTCGGACGATAAAGATTTCGCGCTCAGCCGCACCGTCTATCCGTCCGTCAGAACCCGCTTCGAATACCGGATGGAAGACGGCAAGCAGCAAATAACCGAACGCCAGCGCAAGGTCGCGCGGCAGGATGATGCGCGTTTTCCGGCGCTCGGGGAATACATGAAATCGATCGGCCTGGAATCCAAACCCCAGGAGGTGTCGAAGAATGAGGCGGTGGTCGAGGTGTCCAAACCCGGGACACGCGGGCTAGCGACTTATCACTTCTCGCTGGCGCGGGGCTGCTGGTTTTTGCGCGAAGTGCAGAACCATTCTCTCTGAAGCATTTATCGGCTAAGCTGTCGGCGTTCGTCGATTCCCAGAGAGTGCAAGCATGGCCGATGTGACCGGCTGTTTTTCCGTCGCCGTTGAACCCGGCGCGCATCAGTTTCAAGCCGCCGGCGACAGTTCATTGCTGGAGTCAGCCAGGCTTTCCAATATCATCCTCCCCAGTTCATGCAGAAACGGCACATGCCGTGAATGCATGTGCCGTATGGTCAGCGGACGTGTGAAGTACAAGATCGAGTGGCCGGGGCTCAGCGCGGAAGAAAAGGCGGACGGTTATATCCTGCCTTGTGTCGCGCTCCCGGAATCCGATCTTGTCATCGACGCGCCCCGGGCATTGAAAACAGAATAACCGCTCAGCGGAGCATTTTCGGCTCTGCACGGGCGGTCTGCAATGAATGCCCTGCGTCCTGGAGCTTGAACACAGCAACCGCCTGCGCCAGCGCGTTTGCCTGTTCCCGCATGCTCTCTGCTGAGGCGGCGGCCTCCTCGACCAGTCCGGCGTTCTGCTGGGTCATTTCATCCATCTGTGAAATCGCGCTGCCGACGTTGCGTATCCCGGCGGTCTGCTCATCGCTGGCCGACGTGATTTCGTTCATGATAGCGGCAACCTGCCTGACCGACGTGACGAGGCCGCTCATGGTGGAGCCGGCCTGATCAACCAGTTTGCTGCCCGCGTCCACTTTATTCACTGAATCGTCGATCAGCGCCTTGATTTCTTTGGCTGCGCTGGCCGAGCGCTGCGCCAGGTTCCTCACCTCGGCAGCGACAACTGCGAAGCCGCGGCCCTGCTCACCGGCGCGCGCCGCTTCCACTGCAGCATTCAGCGCAAGGATATTGGTTTGAAACGCTATGCCGTCGATCACGCTGATGATGTCGACGATCTTGCGCGAGCTAGCCTTGATGGCTGCCATCGTGCCGACCACTTCGCCGACTACCTGGCCGCCGCGTGATGCGACCTCCGAAGCCGATACGGCAAGCTGGTTCGCCTGATGGGCATTGGTAGCGTTGTGTTCCACTGTCGACGTCAGTTCTTCCATGGAGGAAGCGGTCTCTTCCAGTGCGCTGGCTTGTGCTTCGGTGCGCGCCGAAAGGTCTGCGTTACCGGCGGCGATCTCACGGGAAGCGGTATCGATGGCCTGGGTCCCGGTACGCACGTTTCCTACGATGTTTGCGAGACTGTCGTTCATCTGGCCGAGCGCATCGAGCAACTGACCGATCTCGTCCTTGCCGGCATGGGTGATTTGCGAGGTAAGGTCTCCGGTGGCAACGGAGCGCGCAACCGCTACCGCCTGATTGAGCGGCCCGGTAATGCTTCGGGTGATGAGCCACGAAAAAGCCGCGCCAATCCCTACTGCAAGGGCGCCTATGGAGAATAGCAGAATCGTCAGTTGACGATCCGCAGCCACGGAATCACTCAGCAATCCGCGCGCCGCCGCTTGTTCGAGCGCTACCAGCTTGTCTATCTCGGCAACCGCTTTCAGGTTGAATGGATCGATGAACCGGGTAATCAGCGACGCGGCACCTTCACTGTTCAGGGACTCCGCCTGCGCGAGCGCCAGTTTGTAGCTGCGTTCAACCTCTTTGTCGAGCTTTGCGATTTCATCAAGGAACTTCTGCTCGGCGTCGTTGAGCTTCAGCTGCGTTAATTTTTGTCGCGCCTCGGCATAACGCTTGTTCTGGGCTTCCACTCGCAGCTTTTGGGCCTCCACGGAATTGACATCCAGCATATTCCGCATTGCGATGCCGCTTTCGAGCAGCGCACTCTTCATCGTCGCCACCAGCTCGCCTTTGGCGTTGGTCAGCTCCAATCCTTCTAGCAGTTTTGTCTTGTTCTGTGAGTTAAGTAATGAGGTGACGATCACCACCAGCGTGAGTATCGCCAGAATGCTGGCGAACCCCACGCCCAATCGTGCCCCAATACGCAAATTACCCAGTTTCATTGCCGTCCCCTTGTCCGTTTGATCGTTTTAGATGCAACTATCTCGGGTTACGGCAGTAAAGCGGGTTTATTTAGGGTTGGTTACTCAAAATTAAATTGCAGCTCGTCGGGCGCGTATGTTTTACCCTTGCGCCAGCTCGCCCGCACGTTCCAGCGCCACATCATGCGCCAGCAACGCGCGGGTAACGGGAAGGAGGCGGGCACGGACCGATTCATCGACACCTTCGAGCATAGGCAGCATCGGTCCCATGTCCGCTACGCCGGAAACCGTGACGGCATCGTGCAGCACCCGGATGGGATTGACTTCATCGCGGCAGTCTTCCAGCGGCATATAGGCGGCCCGTATCTTTTCCGCATCGTCGTAGCGTTTCTGCTGCAATAGCCGCAACAGTTGCATCGAGCCGCGCGGACCGATGCATACCGAACCGGAGGTAAAGCTCGTCAGTCCGTAGTCGCGCATGTGCGCAATCGCCGGGCGCTCGCCGATTCCACTCACCATAATGTCGGTACCGATCGCCGCTGTCAGCGAGCGTAGGTAGGTGTCGTTCGACCAGTCCTTGCGTACCACCGCATACTTGACCGATACCACGCGGCCTTCTTCGACAAGCGCGGCCAGCGTTTGCGGCGCGATGTAATTGTCCGACTTGATGTAGATGACCGCCGCTTTTCCCAGCGCGTCGGTAAAACGCCTGATACCGGTCGCCAGGCCGCCATCGGTAAAGGGGAACGTCATTGGCAACATCATCGCGGTCGGAAACGCGCGCGTGCGCAGGATTGCCGCTTGGTCGATAGCCTTGCCGTAATCGGGGCCGACCGAGGGCAATACCCAGGTATCGTCTCCGGCCGCCTCTGCGAGAAAGTCCACAATGCCGGCATATTCGCTCACGCCCACATGGTAGAAGTTGGCATTTCCACCATACATCAGGGTCCTGACTCCTCCGTCTTCCAGATGACGAATCAAGGCTAGGTTGGCGGATTGATTCAGCGTGAGATCGGCATTGCGCGCCAATGGCGGCACGGCGATCACGGAACGGGCGAGGTCTGGGGTGGTGACGGTGGATGTTTTCATTGAATTTCCGTAGATACCAGTTTATGCAGAAGGGATGACCCGGCCCGGATTCATGAGCCCTTGCGGATCCAGCGCTTCCTTGACGCGCGCCATCAGGCGCATCTCAATCGCCGACTTGTAGCGTGTGTTTTCGTCAACTTTGAGTTGGCCTATGCCGTGCTCCGCCGAAATCGATCCGCCGGCGCGTTGCACCGCTTCATACACAAGCGCATTAATCGCCTGTTCCTGTTGCCGGAAAGCGGGGCCGCTCATGCCTTCGCGTGCGCTGACGTTGTAATGCAAATTGCCGTCCCCGACATGGCCGAACACCACCACGCGGATATTGGAGTAGGCCTGCTCCAGCTGCGCATTGGTGTCGACTATAAAATCGCCGATGGCCGAAATCGGCACCGAGATATCGTGTTTGATGCTGTCGCCTTCGAGCGCCTGCGATTCTGTAAGGTGATGCCGGATAGTCCAGAACGATTCCGAATGCGCGAGTGATGTGGCAATCGCCGCATCGGTGATGATGCCCGCATCGAATGCTTCTTCCATCAGCCGGCCAAACATTTCCTTCGCATGTTCCTCGCTGTGCGGATCGCTGCTTTCAAGCAGCACGTAATAGGCGCTGGGCTGATCGAACGGCTTGCGGCTTGCGGGAAAATGCTTTACCACGAGAGACAGGCAAATATCGCTCAGCAGTTCGAATGCCGTCAGCGAAGCGGACAGCCGCATTTGAGCCAGCTCCAACAGGCGTAGCGCTGCATGTGGACTGGCGACGGCAGCGATCGCCGTCATCTTCGCCGCCGGCAGCGGAAAGAGTTTCAGCGTCGCCGCGGTGATCACGCCGAGAGTCCCTTCGGCGCCGATGAACATCTGCTTCAGGTCGTAACCGGTGTTGTCCTTGCGCAGGCCGCGCAGGCCGTTCCAGATTTCGCCGTCAGCGGTCACAACTTCCAGGCCCAGGCAGAGTTCGCGCGCATTACCGTATCGAAGCACCTGGACGCCGCCCGCATTGCTGGAAAGATTGCCGCCGATGGTGCAACTACCCTCCGCACCCAAGCTCAATGGAAACAACCGGCCGACGCGTTCTGCGGCAGCCTGCACATCGGCGAGAACGCAGCCTGCTTCGACGGTGAGTGTGTTGTTAATGACATCGGTCGCGCGTATCTTGTTCAGGCGCTTGAGCGACAGCACCAATGCACGTCCTTCCGGATCCGGCACGGAGCCGCCGACCATGCCGGTGTTGCCGCCTTGCGGCACGATCGGCACGCGGTTCTCGGCGCACCATCGCACTACAGCAGCAACATCCTCAGTGCTGTCCGGCTGCGCTACTGCCAATGCCTTGCCGGTCCACTTCTTGCGCCAATCAGTGAGGAAGGGCGCCGTGTCGGCCGCGTCGGTCAGCAGTTGTCCGGCAAAGCGGCTGCGCAAATTTTCCAGTGACATCATCGGCATGCCTCACTCAATCTTGATGTTGGCAGTCTTGATCAACTGCGCCCACTTGGCCACTTCTTCCTTCTGGAACGCGGCGAGTTCGGCCGGTCCCGCGCCCGAGGGCTCTACACCCAAGGTGGAAAGACGCGCCTTGATGTCCGGCTCCTGGATGATCTTGGCGATTTCCGTGGAAAGTCGTTGAACTACAGGCTGCGGTGTACCGGCGGGCGCAAACACCGCTTGCCACGACACGATCTCGTAACCGGGGAGCGACTCTGCAACCGTCGGCACGTCCGGCATTCCGCTATAGCGCTTGCCCGAGGTGACTGCCAATGCACGCAGCTTGCCCGATTGGACCAGCGGTATGGCAGCCACCGCGTTTTCGAATACCAGGGTCACCTGCTCGCCCATCAGTCCCTGCATCGCCGGTGCGCTGCCTTTGTACGGAACGTGCAGCATGTTGACGCCGGCAAGCGATTTGAACAGTTCGCCCGACAGGTGTTGCGAGGTGCCATTGCCCGACGAGCCGAATGCAATCGATTCCGGTTTTGCCCTGGCTGCGGCAATCAGGTCCTGCACAGTTTTATAAGGGCTGCTGGCGTTGACCACCAAGACGTTCGGCAGCATGCCGATCAGTGTGATCGGCTGGAAGTGTTTGATCGGGTCATACGGCATCTTCGAATAGAGGCTCGTATTGATTGCATGGGAACTGATGGTCCCGCCGAGTATGGTGTGGCCGTCCGGTGCTGCTTTGGCCACGAAGTCGGAGCCGATATTGCCGCCGGCGCCGGGTTTGTTTTCGATGAGCACAGTCGTTCCGAGCGCCGGACCGAGCTTCTGCGCAATCAGCCGTCCCAGGATGTCGGTAGTGCCGCCTGCCGCAAAGGGAACGATGTAGTTGATCTGTTTGCCGGGCCATTTCTCTTGCGCCAGCGAGGGGGAAACGCTCGCAGCGAGCGCGGTGAAGCATGAGAACGCGATGAGGTACTTGCGAAGTGCCATGTTGTCTCCTGTCTTATGGTTGGTCAGGTCTGCGCCTGCGATTTATGCCGCTTTATGATACAAGATGCCTGAAATTATGAAAAATGTACACTTGTCTTACAATATGGACTTTAACGGATAACAAGACCCGAAGGGACGTAGCGATGAACGCACCATATTCCCGTCTGCCGAACATCTTCCGCAGTCGCGTACGTGCCGATGAAACGGTGATCGGATGCTGGCTTTCGCTCGGCAGCAATATCGCCAGTGAAGTCATCGGTTATGCTGATTTCGATTGGTTGCTACTCGACGCCGAGCACTCGCCTAACGATATCCATACCCTCATCAGCCAATTACAGGCGCTCAAGGACAGCAAGAGCGCACCAGTAGTACGGCCCGCATGGAACGATCCGGTGCAGATCAAGCGTCTGCTTGATATCGGCTTTTACAACTTCCTCATCCCGTTCGTTGAGACAGCGGAACAGGCGCAGGCCGCAGTCGCCGCGACGCGCTATCCGCCGCAAGGCATACGTGGAGTATCGGTTGCACAGCGCAGCAACCGTTACGGCTACGAGCAAGATTATTTTTCGCGGATCAACGACAATATCTGCGTAATGGTGCAAATCGAAAACCGAAAAGGCGTAGATGCGTGTGCTGACATAGCCGCGGTCGACGGCGTTGATTGCCTGTTTATCGGTCCATCGGATCTGTCAGCGGCGCTGGGCCATTTCGGCCAGCCGCAACATGCGGAAGTGCAGGAAGCAATACGCTTCATCACGGAGAGCGCGAAGTCGAAGGGCAAGGCGGTTGGGATCCTCGCGCCGGTCGAAGCTGATGCGCAGCGCTATCTTGCGATGGGCATCAATGTGACCGCCGTGGGCAGCGACGTCGGGATGTTGAAAAATACGAGCAGCACTCTATGCGCGCGTTTCAAGGCGCGCCAGGGTTAACTTAAAAAGAGAAGAGACCATGAAACAAAACTACATCAACGGAGAGTGGCTGGACGGTGCATCGTCGAAGGCCAACATCAATCCTTCCAACACCGCCGATATCATCGATCATTACACACAGGCGGACGCCAGCCAGGCGGACCGTGCAATCGCGGCCGCTGCAGCCGCGGCACCTGCGTGGGGTTTGTCGAACCCGCAAGCCCGCGCCGATGCACTGGACAAAATCGGCACCGAAATCCTGGCGCGCAAGGAAGAGCTAGGCAAATTGCTTTCTCGTGAAGAAGGCAAGACGCTGCCGGAAGGCATAGGTGAGGCCGGGCGTGCAGGCCAAATTTTCAAATTCTTCGCGCAGGAAGCGCTGCGTATTCGCGGCGACAAGCTCCCTTCGGTACGCCCCGGCATCGATATCGAAATCACCCGTGAACCGGTCGGCGTCGTTGGCATCATCGCCCCATGGAACTTCCCGATCGCGATCCCGGCATGGAAAATTGCGCCTGCGCTCGCGTACGGGAACACTGTATTGATCAAACCCGCGGACCTGGTGCCGGGCAGCGCTTGGGCGCTCGCAGAAATCATCAGCCGCTCCGGTTTGCCGGCCGGCGTGTTTAACCTGGTCATGGGCCGTGGCAGCGTCGTCGGCCAGGCGATGCTTAATGATCGCCGCGTCAATGCGATCAGCTTTACCGGCTCGGTGGGGACCGGTACGAAGGTTGCGCAAGCAGCCATGGGCCGCATGGCGAAAGTGCAGATGGAAATGGGCGGCAAAAATCCGTTGGTCGTGTTGAACGATGCGGACCTGGCAACCGCCGTCAATTGCGCGGTTCAGGGCTCATTCTTTTCAACCGGGCAGCGCTGCACGGCGTCGAGCCGGCTGATAGTCGAAAAGGGCATTTATCCCGCATTTGTCGCCGCTGTCAAAGAAAAGCTGAGCGCGTTGAAGGTAGGCGATGCGCTTAAAGCCGGCATTGATATCGGCCCTGTCGTCGATGCCGATCAGCTGGAACAGGATCTGGAATACATCCGTATCGGCCGCGAAGAAGGCGCAACGCTTGCTATCGGCGGCGAGCGCGTACAGCGTGAAACTGAGGGCTTCTACCTGACGCCGGCACTGTTTACCGACTGCACCAACGATATGCGCATCAGCCGCGAAGAAATTTTTGGCCCGGTTGCCAGCGTGATCCCGGCCGACAATTACGAACATGCGCTGGCGCTCGCCAATGACACCGAATTCGGCCTGTCGAGCGGCGTCTGCACCACGTCGCTGAAGCATGCAACCCATTTCAAGCGCAATGCGAAAGCCGGCATGGTGATGGTGAATGCGCCCACCGCCGGTGTCGATTATCACGTGCCATTCGGTGGCAGCAAGGGTTCGAGCTACGGGGCACGCGAGCAGGGCACTTACGCCGCCGAGTTCTTCACCACGGTCAAGACGGCTTACTGCGGCGTCTAAGCAATCGAGTAGGGCGGGCAGTTCGCTGCCCGCGTCAGCTAGTCCTGCTGAAACCACTGCCGCATGAAAGCGACGGAGGTTAGGATGAATGCGAGCCAGCCGATACTCTCCACAATCCCGGCCACGACGTCGCTGAGATAATGGACACCCAGATACATGCGGCTCATTGCCACCAGGGACACCAGCACAACTGAAGACATGGCGATAAGTAGTCGCCAGCGCCACAAGCGTAAATTGCAAATCAAATAGGCCGCCAACATCCCATAAAACACAGTGGATCCGGCCGCATGTCCACTCGGGAAGCTATATGTGCCAAGGCTAAGCAGCGGCTCTTCGAAGACCGGCCGGGCTCGCTGGAACGCATGTTTTAACGCTACATTCAATAGCATGCCGCCCGGCACCGCCACAGTAAGCGTCAGCAACCAGAACCGCTCCCTCTTACGGATAAGGAACACCGCGAAGACTGCCGAAAGAACAAGCAGCCCCGGGGTTGAATGGACGTGCGTGAAAAAAATCACTAAGCGTGTAAGCGGCACTGTCGCATTGGAATGGAACCAGTGCGCAAGCTGGACGTCAACGTTCGTGATCGCTGCGCCGGCCATAACATCTGCAGCAATGGTCGCGAAGATCCAGGTTGCGACCAGCACCAGAAGAATTCCAGTGACCAGCTTTGTTTTCAACGGGGCGCGGAGTGACGGGGGCCGTGCCTGCGTCATTTTTTCGATTCAGTAATGCTAAAGACCTGACGCAGATACGCGAGGTAAGTCTCGTCTGTGCAAAGCATCTTGCCTGGCGAATCCGAGAGCTTGGCGACAGGCTGGCCATTGCAACTCAGCAGCTTCATCACAATGTTCAATGGAGCAATTCCGGTGTCGTTCGTCAGGTTCGTGCCTATGCCGAACGCCGTCATCGTGCGATCCGCAAAATGCTGGTAAAGCGCGAAGGCTGTCTGGAATGTCAGGCCATCCGAGAACACTAAACGTTTAGTGTTGGGATTGATTCGTAATTTTGCGTAATGGGCCAATGCCTTTTCGCCCCAGATGATCGGGTCGCCGGAATCATGTCGCAGGCCATCGAACAGCTTCGCAAAATAGAGATCAAAGTCGGCAAGGAACGCGTCCATCCCCACCACGTCTGTCAATGCAGTTCCAAGATCGCCGCGGAATTCCTGTACCCAGTCTTCCAATGCCACACGCTGAAAATCGCGCAGCCGCACGCCGAATGCTTGATAAGACTGCAGATATTCATGGGCCATGGTGCCAATGGGGATCACGTTATGTTTTCGCGCCAGCTCCACGTTCGAAGTTCCCCTGAAGAACTGCGGCACTTCTTCTTTCAGCGTTGCCACCACTTCTTCCTGCCACGCTCCGGAGAAACGGCGGCGTAACCCGAAATCGGAAAACTCGAACGGATGTCGCCTTGCAGGCAATCTTTCGAATTCTTTCAACGCCTCAATCTTCGCGCGCAGCCTGGACCGCGCTTCCGTGAGCGTCTCTTCGGTTGCAAGACGGCGAAAATAGAGTTCATTAACGATATACAGGACGTATATCTCGAAGGCCATGACATGCACCTGCGGCCCGTAAGCGCGGACGAACAGCTGATCACCCTGGGCTTTTACGTCAATGAAGCGACGCTGGAAACGGAAGATCGACAGGAAATCAACAAAGTCGCTTTTAATGAAGCGCAGCGAGCGTAAATAGTCGAGCTCCTCTTGCCGGAACGTCATTTCACACAATGCGTCGATTTCGCGATTAACCTCGGCTGCGAGTTCCGAAAGCGGAAACCCCGGCTTTTGGCGGCACACGAATAGATATTCGGCTTGCGCACCGGGATGACTATGCAGCAGCGCCTGCCACATGGTGAATTTGTAAAGATCATTTTCCAGCAGGCTGCTTACTACGGGTTCCATGTTTTATCCTAATCCTGCGCTGCCAGCGTCATTGGTGACCTTGACCATATGACTCCTCGTCGCTGCAGAGTTCCTTGCAAATTGTTAAGAGTATCGCATCGATGCGATTGCCGCACATTAAGTCGCGTTGATGGACGCGGGGGCGCTCTTCGGAAGCCTTAGGGCAATTTCATAGGTGAATCATTTCAGGTGTTGCAGTCCGGCATTGGTACGCTCTAGTTACTTCATCTGTAATTTCGTTGCAAAAAGACGCCATATAAGCCGAACAAAATACGGTTTGCATCGTTGGCGTTTGCCGGAATTTCAGATCAAAGAAGGGTTGACGCGGTGCGGCATTACAGCCATAATCCCGCCTCTTCACCGCTTTTGAGAAAAACGTGGCGGGGAATGAGACGATAGCGTTTTCGACGGAAAACCGTGTAGAATTAAGAAGTTACGCGAAAAAGTTAAAGTGAATTAGCTTGACGCGACACGGTAAAAACGTCATAATATCGTTTCTTTGGCGCCGACAACACAACGCTCTGATCGGTGCCTTTGCAGGGCTGAAAAGCTGCGCAAAATGAAGGAGTTTCGCGATAAGCTGCAG
>JBBWZW010000299.1:0-10403 GCA_039649305.1 Burkholderiales bacterium | reverse complement strand
CAATCAAGGGATGCGCCCCGGGAGCCCGGAGCGCAATGATGGACTTAGTACTTGCCGGAGAGCAGCGCGCCGGCGTTTGGGGCATACCTCTTGAGCCCGAGCTTTTCGAGCATTTGATACGTCGTGCACGCTGCTGCCGAAACCACCGGCAAACCTATGCGATCCTGTACCGGCTGGATCGATGCCAGAGACGGCATCTGCACGCAAGCCGACAGCACCACTGCGTCACAATTCGCCGTGTTCAGGCGTTTCGAGATTTCGATCAGCGCATTCGGATCGCGCGCACCGACTTCGAGGTTGTCAGGAATTTCCAGCGAAATGCAGTCCAGCACTTCGAAGCCTTCGTGCTGGATGTAGTCGACCACCAGTTCGGTGAGTGGCTTCATGTACGGCGCGACCACGGCGATCTTTTTGGCGCCGAGTTTGCCGAGGCCATGGATCAGGGCGCCGGCGCTGGTGACGACAGGTGCCGCTCCGGCATTCTCCACCGTGCGGCCGTGCAGACGCTGTTCGGACACGCGGTGGTAGCCGCGGCCCATGCTCATGATGGCAACCAGGCATGCATAGCCGAGCACGTCGACGCGGGCATCCGACAGTTCAAGTGCGCAGCGGTCGGAGTCGGCATCCATCGCGGCCAGTTCTTCCTTGGTCACCTTCTTCATGCGCATGCGGCTCGAATGGAAAGTGAAGCGTTCAGGCTCCACCAATTCGCGCGCGCGCAACATCGCGGGGATTTCGGTTTCCATGGTGGTGTTGCTGCTGGGGACAATTTGTCCGATACGGTAGCTGTTTTTCATGTTGATGGCCTGTAATAGACAATGGACTTAGTCGAGCGTGATCTTGGCGGACTTGATAACTTTGCCCCAGTGGTCAATTTCCTTTTTCAGGAAAGCGGCCAGCTGTTCCGGCGACATATAGCGCAGCTCAACCCCTTGGGCGGCGGCACGCTGCCTGGTTTCCGGCTGGTCGAAGGAATTCTTTACCTCCTGGGATACCTTTTTGATCAAGGCAGGCGGTGTGCCGGCCGGCGCGAACAGACCGGTCCAGGCTTCGAGTTCGAAACCGGGGAGGCCTGCTTCAGCCGAGGTCGGCACATTGGGCAGCATCGGGTGGCGTGTTTTCCCGGCGATGGCGATCGCTTTCAGCTTGCCGGCCTGGATATGCTGCATCACCGAGGGCGGCGTGGTGATGAACAACTGGACCTGCCCGGCGAGCACGTCCTGGATCGCCTGGCCGGAGCCCTTGTACGGTACATGCACGATATCGGTGCCGGTCTGCTGCTTAAACAGTTCGGTGCCGATGTGCGACAGCGAGCCGTTGCCTTGCGATGCATAGTTGACCTTGCCCGGGTTCTTCTTCAGGTAGTCGATCAGCTCCTTGAGGTTGTTGGCCGGCAGCGACGGGTGCACGGCGATCACGTTGGTCGCGACCGTCAGTAATGCGACCGGCGCGAAATCCTTGATCGGGTCCCATGTCAGCTTGGCCATCATGGCCGGGTTCCCCGTGTGGTACGCCGAGTACGACACCAGCATGGTGGAGCCGTCCGGCGTGGAGCGGGCCACCGCCTGGTAGGCGATGTTGCCGCTGCCGCCGGGTCGGTTGTCGACCAATACGGAGTGGTTCAGCAGTTTGCCGAGCGGATCGCTGACCAGGCGCGCGGAGGCATCGACCAGGCCTCCCGGCGGGTTAGGCACGAGCAGGGAAATCGGCTTGGACGGAAGGGTTTGTGCGATCGCTGCTGCGGATGACAGCAGCATGGCGGCTAAGGCGAATTTACGAATCATTGATATTCTCCAGATGTTTGTTATGGCTTTGTTGGGGTTTGTTGCAGGCGTGTTTCACTTGTTTTCCAGTGTCTCCTCCCGCAGGAAGCCAAGCGCCTGCTGCACCGGGCGATCCGAAAAACTGAACAGCACTGCCTCCGACGACGCTTGCAGTTGCAGCGTATGCCACGAAGGTACGACGAAATGGTCGCGTGGACCGAAATCGAAACTCCAGGACTTGTCGCCGTTCGATACGATTGCCTTGCCGGCGCCTTCGACCACCGAGAACACGGTGCCGTCGGTGCTCCGGTAGGGCTTGCCTTTAAAGCCCTTGGGCAGCAGTTGCATGAAGGCGGCGATGGTTGGAATCGGCCAGCCGCCGGTGGCAGGATTGGTGTAGCGCAATTTCACGCCATGCCATGCATCGATCGGGCCGTCTTTCGCCAGTGTGTCGAGTGCTTCTCGCGTGCGCGCATAGGGATAACTGAATACCGGCGAGGTCTGGCCGTACGGAGCGTCATACTGCAGCGGCAGCATGTTGGCGCCATAGCGGGCGTAGCTATTGCCTTCGGGCCGGGTGACCGCCTGTTCGGCGCTGGTATGGTTTTCCGCGAAACCGGCGTCAAAGAAGCGCAGCATAGGAATGTCGAGTCCGTCGAGCCAGACTACCGGTTCGCCGCCTTCATTGGCGACAGGGTTGCCATGGTCGTGCCAGGTCCAGGATGGCGTGATGATGAAATCCCCGGGGTGCATGGTGGTGCGCTCGCCGTTGACCGCCGTGTAAGCGCCTTCGCCGTCCACCACAAAGCGCAACGCGCTTTGCGTGTGCCGATGGCTCGGCGCGATTTCGCCGGGGAGTATCAATTGCAGGCCGGCGTACAGGCTTTGCGTGATGCAGGACTGCCCCGGCAAGGCCGGGTTTTCGAGGATCAGGACGCGGCGCACCGCCTCTTCCGCGGAGATTAATTCGCCCGCGCTTTTCAGGAAGGGCCGGACCGCTTCATATGCCCACAGGTGGGGTACGCAGGCCGTGGCCGGCTGCCTGGGCACCAGCGCATGCAGCACCTCCCACAGCGGAGTGAGGTTCAGCGAACTAATCTCTTTATAGAATTCCTGGCGTGTGGCCATCATGTCTCCTCTTTTTCCTTTTCTTTTAGCCGACGGTCTTTTCGGGCGCCTGCTTTTGCAGGTCTTCTACCTTGAAGCCGGCGACGTTTTTATACCGGTTCGATATTTCCAGCAGTTCGTCACGGCTGATTACATCGTCGATTTTGCCGAAGGGTTTGCCGTCGGTCCGTTCATGCACCACCTTCAGGATAGTGTCCGGCGGCGCCTTTCGGTTCATCAGCACCACGTCCCCGGTTGCCTTCACCCGGATACGGTCATACTCAGTGAGTGCTTGCTCTCCGATTCCATGGCGTTTTAACTGCTCAGTCAGGCAGGGTGCATCAAGAATCGCTTGGCCGGCACCGTTCGAACCGCGCGGCACCATCGGATGGGCAGCGTCGCCCAGCAGCGTAATGCGGCCGAAACTCCACCTTGGGAGCGGGTCCTGGTCGACCATCGGATACTCGAGGATGGTGTCGGTCGACTGAATCAGCCCCGCCACGTCCAACCAGTCAAAGTGCCAATCGGCGAACGCCGGGAAAAAATCCTCCAGCCGGCCGCGGCCATTCCAGTCGCGCTGCGCCGGTTGCGGTGATTCGATTTCGGCGACCCAGTTGACCAATTGGTTGCCCTCGGCGTCGATCGCATCGCGAATCGGGTAGATCACCATTTTTCCGACTGACAGCCATCCGGCGCGCACCATGCTTGCGCCGGAAAGGAATGGTTTCATGCGGGCGGTGCCCCGCCACATATTGACACCGGAATAGCGCGGCGCCCCTTCTTCCGGGTAAAGCTGCTTGCGCACGGCGGAGTGGATGCCGTCACATGCGACCGCAACGGAAGCTCGCGCCGGGTCCAACGCACTCCCGTCCTGCCTCACAAAGTGGGCAGTTACTCCCTCTCTATCCTGCTCCACGCCCGTGCATTTATGCCCCAACACCACCGCGTCGGAACCTAACCGCTCGCGCACTGCGTGCATGAGGATGGCTTGCAGGTCGCCGCGGTGGATCGAAAATTGAGGCCAGTCGTAACCGGCAAGACGCCCCGCCGGCTCGCTGAACACGAACTGGCCGAATTTATTGAAGAAGATAGATTCCTTCGTCGTGATCCCGATGGCGGCGAGTTTGTCCATCAGGCCGAGGCCGTCCAGTACGCGGACTGCGTGCGGCAGCACATTAATGCCGGCGCCTAACGGTTTGATTTCAGATACCGCTTCGTAAATGCGGCAAGAGATGCCGGCCTGGTGCAGGGATAGCGCGAGGGTCAGTCCGCCGATGCCGGCGCCGACGATTAATACGTCACATTCTTTTGTCATTTTTGTCTGTATGGATACCGAGTGGCGGTATTCCATGTCTCCGTCCGTCATTACAGATCACTTCCATGTATTATGGAAATTTGAATATGATATGAATTAATAAGTTTGGCTTATGAATATTTCGCTCCGACAGCTCAAGGCTTTTCTGCAGGTCGCACGCTTGGGCAACTTCACCCGCGCAGCGGAGCAGATGCATATCACGCAAGCGGGGTTGAGCATCATGATGCGTGAGCTGGAAGGCCAACTGGACTGCCGTCTTTTCGACCGGACTACCCGGATTGTGTCGCTCACGGCCGCCGGCGAACAATTCCTCCCGGTTGCGGCGCGGACGCTTGCCGACCTCGAGACATCGGTGGCGCAGCTCGGCGCAATTACCGAGCGTGCGCGCCAGACGCTGCGGGTGGGTGCGACACCGTTGATTTCGTCGAGCATATTGCCAAGGTTGTGCCAGGCATTTCGGATCGCGCATCCGGAGGTGAATATCAAATTGGTGGATGCCGACCGGGCGCAAGTGCAGGCGATGGTGGAGCAGGGCGAACTGGACTTCGGGCTGGGCGCCTACTTCAAGCCGACTGCGGGTATCGAGGTGACGCCGCTGTTTCCATACCGTCTGATGTGGATTTCACCAGGCGGGGAGGGAAGGGATCAGGCGATAGGCAGCATGCCATGGGCAGCGCTGGCGGAAATCCAGTTGTTGGGACTACCGGCGGAGAACCGGATCCAGCAATTTATCGAGGAGCATCTTGCCGCGATCGGGCGCGCGCATGAAGAGCGCGTGACATTCCAGAATTTCGAAACAGTGATCGCGATGGTGGCCGCGGGCGTCGGCACCGCCATCGTCCCTTCTTATGCGTTGGCCGCGTGCCGGCGGCATGGGGTACGTACCGCACTGCTCGATGAGCCGGCCTCTCCGCTCGATTTTTATCGGGTTACGAAACGCGGGCGCAGTCCGGCGCATGCAATGGCGCCGTTTACCGATGCCTTTATTGCCGCAGCAACCAGTCTTGCTGGTCCGGCCACATGACAGCCGGCCAGGCTGTCATGCCTTTTTAAGGCCGACTTCGAGCCATGCCTTATTGCCGTGCCTTGATTCCGCCGGCGATGCCTGCTCGTTTTTCGACTGGATCGCGAGATCGACCAGGTCGGAATCGGTCGGTTTTTCCCAACCCTCCTCCCAGACGGAATTGCCGAGGAATTTAAGGAAAGCCGGCCGCACGATCTGGCTGGTGATGCCTTTGCTCTGGTACGCCTTACGCATGGCGCCGGTGGCGGGCAATGCTTCTTCTTCAAAACGGGCGATCCAGGCCTGCTGATCTTCTTCCGGCATTTCCTGGAACATTGCATTGAGCTCGGCACGCTGTTGCGCCATGAAGCGTTCGATCAGCTTCAGGCGTTCGGACTTGGTGTCGTAGACCTTCGGTGCCGGTGGGCTCGATTCCTTGGCGTTGCCAAACTGACCGGATTGCAGGATGGTGACCAGATATTTCTCGGGGCTCCGTACCGGTTCCATGTTGGCTCGGCGCTGGCGTTCCTGCATCACCACCATTGCTTCGTCCAGCGCTTTTGCGCCGTACTTGAGCAACAGTTTCTCTGCTTTATCCTGCGCGATGCCGAGCTTGATCGCCACGCCGATGGTCTTCAGGTCGACCGGCTGGATCGGCTGATCGGCCGGCGCAAGGTGCGGCAATTTCCGTTTCACCCGGAACTGCAGGTCCTGCACCGAGCGACCGATCTTGTGCTCGATCAGTTCCACTTCGAGGTCGGTGACTTCGTTGATCTTTTTCAGCGCCTTCTTCACCACATCGCGATTGAAGATCTTGTATTCCTGATAGGCGCTGGTGGCGCTGTCCGGCGCACCGGTCAATACCGGCCGCCACCATGACCAAGCCTGGCGCGCGGTCAGCCCGCTCGGATTATCGGCATAGCGGCAGCAAATTTCGTACAGCACAAGCGACGCCATCGTGTTGAGCGCAGCCAGCACTTGCAGCGACATCTTCGCGAAACGCTGCGGATCGAGCAGTTCCTGTTTGATATTCGGCGCGTAGCTCCATTCGAGGATGAGCTCCTTGCCGCGCTGGACCAGGTCGGCGTGCGCAATCAGGGCGGAAATACTCCAGCGCGCACCTTCACCGGTCGTGGGCGATTGCCATTCGACGCCAGTGGTGGCCATCTGCCGGAAGTACTGTTTGATGACTTCGGTATTGTTCGAATTAAAGTCGATGCCCACGGCGATGTCGGCCAGGCGCACGCGGTAGCTTTCTTTATCGACGCCCTGCTTTTGCGCGTACTGCAACATGACGTTGTAGATCTTGCGCGCCGTGACCGTGATCTTTTCCGACTTGGGGACGATCGCCAGGGTATTGACTGGTTTACGCAGTAAATAGTCCTGGTCGGCAGCGGGGCTCGGCTTCTTTCCGCCGTCGATGACACGTCTGGTCTGGATCGCGTTTGCTGACATCGTTCTTGTTCTGATGGGTTCGAGCAAGAGTCTATAGTGAGTGAGCGTTTAAAGCAAACTCACCTTGCCAGAATTTTATTGTCGATAAACGTATTGCAACGCCCCCTCCATTTCTCACCTTTCCGGACCTTCCCAAATATTCTCACCTGAGCTTCCATGTGGAGAACGGGAGGCCGCACCATCTCACGCTCCCATATCCACTCACCGATCCCCCCAATTTTTCTCACCATGCTTCCCAAAAGCACTCACCAGACCTCCCAAATGTTCTCACCAAGAGTCCCAAATGTTCTCACCGAAACGCTTGTAAGTAATTGAATACATTAAGAAAAGTCGACCCTATAGATGTTATAGAAGTTAAAGATTTTTTTACTCTTTTTAGCGACCTTGTCAGGATCCCCTGCCGAAAGTACATAACGCTGTGCGAATTTTGTACAGAAAGCGACGGTTCTGCAGAAATGCGTTTAACTTGTACTTAGGAATAAAACGGGATATAACGTAGAATCTTGCTTTATCGCCTAAACCCTTGGAAACATATGATTGCTCAAAACATGTCCGGTACACGGAAAATCCTGATAAGCGATATAGTCGATCAGGCCGAACGCGCGACGCAAATGGTTAACCAAATCCGTTCGCGGATGCTCGCTCCCAACGCTATCAAACATTCGCCCGTTTTTTCTTTGACCCAATTGGCCAACTTATGCGGTATCGACAAGGGCCAGGTGTCTTACAGGATCGGCAAGGGTGACCTGCCGGCAGGTCAGCTCAACGACACCGGTTCGCGTCGCGAGTTTTCACTCGAAGAGACCCGCATCTGGGTGCAACATTACCGCGCCGCCTACTTACGTCCGGAGGGAGCGCGTGCGTTAACAATTGCAGTCGGTAATTTTAAGGGCGGCGTCAGCAAAACCACGACTGCAATGGTGATGGCCCAGGGCCTGAGCCTGCGCGGACATAAAGTATTGGTGGTTGACGCCGATCCACAGGGTTCGTTGACAACGTTATTCGGGATCATGCCGGACACGGAAGTCACTGAAGAACAAACGATTGCGCCGCTGGTGTATGGCGAAACTACTACGATCCGTCCGGCCATCCAAACAACTTACTGGAACGGAATCGATCTGGTCGCGGCCGCATCCAGCTTGTTCTCGGCGGAATTCGTGTTACCGACGCGTCAAATGAAAGATCCGTCGTTCCAGTTCTGGGACGTACTGAATCTGGGCCTCGAAGATGTGCGCGATGACTACGACATCATCATCATCGATACGCCGCCTTCGCTTTCTTATGTAACCATCAATGCATTTATGGCTGCCGATGCACTTATGGTGCCGTTGCCACCGAACGCACTCGACTTTGCGAGTTCCGCGCAGTTCTGGAGTCTGTTCAGCGATCTTGCGTCGAACCTGGTCGAAAGCGCCGGCATCAGCAAAAGCTTTGACTTTATTCACGTATTGTTGGCTCGGGTCGATTCTTCTGATGTGGCCAGCGACGTTGTTCGTTCGTGGATTTCCGCCACCTATGCGGAAAAGGTTCTGCCGGTTGAGATTCCGAAAACTGCAGTGACGTCGTCGAGTTCCGCGGAATTTGGTACCGTGTACGACATCAGCCGTTACGATGGCAGCATGAAAACCTATGCGCGTGCACGCGACGCGTATGATCGGGTAAATGATCTGGTAGAAGTTTCGATTCGCAATGCCTGGACCTCTCAATTGAACGAAGGAGTCTGATATGTCGATCAAAGACCGCTTAACAAAAAAAACAGAAGGTTTGCTGATGCCGACTAAGGACGAAGGCGCGGCGGCGGCAAGTCCGAACCGGCTTCGTACGAGTCCGGGTCAGATGTTGATGGTCAACAGCCTGATGAAGGAGAGCAATGAAAGAGTTTCCATCCTCGAAGCCAGGCTCAAGGAATTCGAAGGCGCGCTAGCAGTTCGCTTGCTCGATCCCAATAACATACTGCCATCGAAGTGGGCGAACCGCGTCGATGAGAGTTTTGATTCGGCTGAGTTTGCGCAACTGCGTGAGGAAATTGCGCAGGCGGAAGGGAATGTCCAGCCAATCAAGGTCCGCCCTATAGTGGGCCAGCCCGACCGATATGAAATTGTGTACGGCCACCGCCGTCATCGCGCATGCCTGGAACTGGATCTTCCGGTGCTGGCTTTTGTGGAAGACGTCAGCGATCAGGACCTGTTCAAGGAAATGGACAGGGAAAACCGCAAGCGCGAAGACCTCTCCCCGTGGGAACAAGGTCGCATGTACCGCCGCGCGCTGAACGAGGAATTGTTTTCTTCCCTCGGTGAATTGTCGAAAGAACTCGGCGTCGATAAAGGTAACCTGAGTAAGGCACTGAAATTGGCCGATCTTCCGGATGACATCGTGGGGGCGTTCCCATCTCCGCTGGAACTGCAATACCGCTGGGCGAAATTGCTGAATGATGCATTGCAGAGCGACCCGGAGGGCGTGATTGCTCGCGCGAAGGAAGTTGCGGAGGATCGGGATACGAAGCGTACGGGCAAGGAAGTACTTGAGAGTTTGCTCGGTCTTCATTCCTCAATCCCCACTATTCAGGCCATAGTCGTCGACGGCAAGCCGGTTGCGAAAGTGCAGATCGTCGATGAGAAGGTTTCGGTGCAGTTTGCAAAGGGCGTACTTGGCGCGGAGAAAACGAAGCAGCTTTACGCCTTGCTGAGAGACTTTATGCAAAAGTGAGCATGCGCCGCATTCGCTGAAAAGAGGTGTTGTACTGTACAACACCTCTTTTTTTATGCCTGAGCAATTTGCTTAAGTTGTCGCCGGACTTTGATCGTTGCTGTTGTACCGTACAACACCCAATTCGCTAGCATTTCTTCAGGCCGAATTGCCTCGAAATAGATGCTCTGCAAAGTCCCGACTAAATTGCAGCCGCAGCCTCGGTGAATCGATTAGGACCGGCGCAGAGCTTCTCGATCGCTCCCAAAAGCTCTCACCTTAATTCCCGACTTCCCGACTCCCTCATAGTTAAAACTTTCTGTACCGACGCTAAACCATAGGGGCAGGCATGGGACGCCCGTTTTGGCACACGCGGCAGCGACGCGTACGTAGCGAATTGAAAGTCGCTCTAGATTCTCACTTGGGCGACGAGTGAACATTGAGCCATCGAGTTTTGCGTCCATTGGTCCGTCACTCGCGGGCGACTTGCAAACAGCATGTCGGTCCGGCGCAGGTGGGAGTGAGTAACGCAGTAATGGCCATAAATTTGATTGAGGTAGGGCACCGAATCAAGTTCGCCGGTGCATCGCAGTATCCCGTCAGCGCGGTTGACGGGGTCTCGTTCAACCGGAAAATTTCGCATTGACGGAGTACGCCGGGCACCCGAAAATTTGCGAAGGGATGGTGCGTCTATCGTTTTTCCGCGCTGTATCCGCGGTCACGGCAACGGCCGGCGTACGACGTAAAACATGCGTGCTCCATGTCCCCGAAGACGTTTCCGTTATGTCCCCGAACATGCGTCCACCATCTCCCGGTGTGAAGGACGATAGGACGCCGAGGTGGATCGAACCATAACTGCACGTAAGCTGGCTAGAAGGTAACGGAATTTTTCATGGCTCGGTTATCGTCTACGAATTCTTGAATCGGAACCTGGCGGCCTCCCACCCATCAGCGTGGTGACTCCACCGGAGTCTCAGCTCCCGCTGGAAATGGCAGGCGTAGCCGAGGCATTCGATATCCTGTCGGCCTCTACTTTGCTGAGTATTAGCCGGTGATGACCAGATCTCGGGTGAAG
>JBBWZW010000243.1:0-4158 GCA_039649305.1 Burkholderiales bacterium | reverse complement strand
CACAGGCAAGTAACTACCATGCTCAATCTCCTTCAGGCCTTCCATGACCTCAAAGCCGTCCATCTCCGGCATTTGCAGATCAAGCAGGATCAGGGCGTAACGATGCGCCGAATGCAAGGCACAGACTTCACGTGGATCGCGCGTGGAGGTGATCTGCGTGTAACCGGTATTGCGCAACATGCGCTCCAGAAGATAGACGTTGGCTTCTTGATCATCGACAATCAGGATGCTGGCGTTGAGTATTTCGGATGCTTCAATCATGATGTGATTCCCCAGTTCGTTCCCCTGTTACGCTGCATTATTACTCTGCTGTCTGTTTGTTTGCCATGCCGTTTTCCGCCGCATAGCGCAATACAACGTCCAGTGCATCCATAAATTCCCTGACCTTGATCGGCTTGGTCAGATAACGAAAGAAGCCTGCCTCCAGACCACGGGCAATATCGCGCGGCACAGCATTGGCCGAAAGCGCCATCACCGGAATGTGAGCGGTAGCTGGATCCCTGCGCAATATTTCCAACGCGTCGAAACCGCTCATGCCAGGTAAATTGATATCCATCAAAATCGCATCGGGCTGGTATGTACGCGCCAGTTGTACGCCCAGGTGACCATCGATGGCTGTTATCAATTTGAGATCGTCGCGACGCGCAATCAGCTGCTCGACCAAGGCCAGGTTGGCTGGATTGTCCTCGACGTAAAGGAGGGTACGGCGCGGCGCCAGGGTCTTCGTGGTGGCATCACTGCGACCTTCGATGGCCGGTTCACTGCTGTTGTCATATGCCAGCACCGGTGCGCTGGTCGCGGCCAGTTCAACCCAAAATACGCTGCCCATGCCGACCGTGCTGGAGACGCCGATGACACCGCCCATCAGTTCAACCAGTTGCTTGGTAACGACCAAACCAATGCCGGTGCCTTCCTCGCTACCGGCCGCTTGTCCCAGCCGATTGAATGGCTGAAATAATTGGTCCAGCTGTTCCGGTGCCAGGCCCGCCCCGGTGTCAGTGACGCTGACGCGCACACGGTTTTCACTGCTCATCTTGCATTCAACTATCACGGCACCGCCGTCACTGTTGTACTTGATCGCATTGGCCAGCAGGTTGATCATCACCTGTTTTACCCGCGTGCGATCGGCATGAACATAGTACATATTGTCGAAGTGCGGGAACGTCATCCTTATGCCGCGCTTTTGTGCCTGCGGTTCAATCATCGCCTCGCAATCGTGGAGTACATCCGCCAACGACATGGCCTCCTGCGACAACGTCACCTTGCCCGACTCGATCATCGCCAGGTCGAGGATTTCGTTGATCAGGCGCAGCAGATACCAGCCGGCCTGCAAAATCTGGTCGATCGACTGTTTCTGCGGTTTGGACGGCGGTGGTGTATCAGAGGCCATCAGCTGCGCGAAACCGAGCACCGCATTCAATGGCGTACGCAATTCATGACTCATGCTGGACAAGAATTCCGATTTCGCCTGGTTGGCTTTTTCCGCTGCGGCCTTGGCGTTTTCCAGTTCGACGTAATTTTCCTGCAGCGTCAGCTCAATCTGCTTGCGTTCGGTGACGTCGCGCGCTGCCGCGAATACGCCCTGGAGCTTGCGGTCGCGATCGTGAAAGGTGGTGGCGTTATACGACACCACCGTTTGCTTGCCGTCTCTGGCCTGCGCGGTCAATTCGTAGTCGGTCACTTTACCTTCGCGCAGTACCTGCGCAATGCCCGTCTCGGCACGCTCCGGATCGGTAAAATAATTTTTGAATGGTGAGCCGATCAGCTCGTCGCGGGTACAGCCGGTCAGCATTTCCATCTGCTGGTTGACGTCGCTGATGACTCCGCTAGGATCGGTTGTCATCAACGCGTCGATATTCGACTCGATCAGGGACCGCGTGTAGAAGTGCTGGTCACGCAACTCCTGATCAAGCAGCGCCTGCTTGGCTTCGACTATCTTGCGCGCCGTGTTATCAGTGCCTATCAAAAGGTAGCCAATAATTTCATTGTCCAGATTGCGCAATGCGGTCACCGACACGATTGCCGGAATACGACTGCCGTCTTTGCGGATATAGGTCAGATCATAAATATCCTCAATGCCGCGCGCGGCCTTGAATGCCAGCGCCTGGAACCCCGGAGAGATCGGAGTTCCGGTTTCCGTCGTCAGATTCGCGGCCCGCACGATCAATTCCTGAGGATCCGAAATCGCGGCCGGTGTCATTTTGTCGACGACATCTTCTGACTTGTAGCCCAGCATGCGTTCGGCGCCAAGATTGAAAATCTGGATCACGCCCTGGGCGTCGGTTGCGATAGTAGAGAAATTGGCGCTGTTTAATATGGCGTGCTGTAAGGCGCCGGCTTTGAGTATGGGCTGTTGCGCTGCCTGCAATGCCTGTTCGAGCGCCGAACGTGCGCGCATCACCGTGAGCATACGCACATACAGCAGGGTCAAGCCTGCCAGTAGCAAGACGATAGCGCCCTCGATAAACTTTACAGCGGTAGTCGATTGTTCAGCTGTATTGAATGCAATACCACCGACCAGTAGCAGCACTGCGAGGGTCATGCCGAAACCCGTCAGCATCAGCCATTCAATCCGTGATTTATTAACTCTATGCATAAACGGGACCTCGGTGATCATAAAAAACGCGGACCGCCGCCGCCGGTAAATAAACGGCGACGATCGCAGCTGCTGGAACTGTCAGGCGAGTCGCTTGGTCTGTCGCGGGCGTACATCGGACAACAGGCGGGCGAACTCTTTCTTGACGACGGCGTAGCATTCGCAGACGTTGCCTTCCAGGCCGGCGCGATCCACCACCGTGATATGGCCGCGTCGGTAGCTGATAAAGCCGTAGCTCTGCAATTTTCCGGCCGCTTCGGTGACGCCTTCGCGTCGTACGCCCAGCATGTTCGCAATCAGCTCCTGGGTCATCGTCAATTCGTTCGATGGCAAGCGGTCCAGGGTCAGCAACAGCCAGCGGCAAAGCTGTTGTTCGACTGAATGATGTCGGTTGCACACCGCAGTTTGTGACATGTGCGTCATCAACGCCTGCGTATAGCGCAGCAACAGACGCATTACCGTGCCGGCGCGATCGAATTCTTCCTTCAGGATGTGGGCTTTCAGCCGGTAGCCGTGGCCACCGGTCTGTACCACAGCGCGACTGGGTGTGGTTTCGCCGCCCATGAAAAGGGAAACGCCGAGGATGCCTTCATTACCGACGCCGGCAATTTCAGAAGAGCCACCGCTTTCAAGCAGATAGTGCAGGGAGACGATGGAAGTAGTCGGAAAGTAGACGTAGTGTAATTTGCCGCCCGACTCATAAAGGACGTCACCGAGCAGCATCGGCACCAATTCCAGTTGCGGCGCCAGGCGGTCGAAGTCGGTGTCGAGCAAGGCTGCCAGCAGGTGATTGTGGTTAGGGTCGTGCATGCCGGGCATTCCGAGTGTTCACTTCAAGTCGTTAAATTGCGAGGCCCACAGAGAGACCTCGGGAAGGCACGCGTGCCAGAAGGTAACACACGTGGAGCGAATCCCCTAAACAATTCCGGCTCGAAACGAGCGCTCTGAATATACGTAGGTAAAGCGGCCATTTACCTGTATAGTGAATTTGGCATTCTTCCCCCCCGCTTGGTTATGGGCGCTTCTCTCCCGCGAAGATGCTGCACTCGCTAGAACTTCCACTTTCATTTTCAATTCAAGGGCGATAAGCCATCTGATTGCGAAGTGCGAACGTTGCGATTTGCACGCGCGTCGCAGATCCCAACCTGCGTCAACCCGCGTACCCGACGATTCGGCCGTGACAAAATACGCGTGCACGGATCGCAAAAAATTTGACTAAAACGGAGCATAATAAATGGCTAAATTAGGCGTGTTAGACGCAAGCAATGCCGTTTCTGGTATACGTGCGTTACGTGCAGTGATGACGAAAGACCTGAATGAGGTTGAAAACAGCATCCATGAATTGAGCCAGCCCAGTATGGCGCACTCGGAAGGCAGTGTTAATGAGTTACAAGTCTATGAGGTCACCAGGGCCGCTTTGTATAGCGGCCTGGCTGGCATAAATGAGGTGCTCGGATGGGTAAACCTGATGACTGAAAAAGACGCTGAAGGCAATGCGGTAGACGTAGTGAGGTCGCTACCCAGCGTTCCGGTATCGTCGATTAATTAATTCTTGCAGAGGA
>JBBWZW010000228.1:0-3542 GCA_039649305.1 Burkholderiales bacterium | reverse complement strand
CACGCTACCTCGGCCCGGTGTTCGCGGATCCGCGCGGTCTGATCCAGTGGATCAGGATAACGGATTTGCTGCCGGAGCCGGTGCAAGCGCTCTTGTTTCCGGCGCAGGAGGCGCTGTGAACGAATTTGCGCGGTTCGAGAAACTGCTCAACCATGCAATTGGGCTGGACGCCAGATCGGTGGGTGCCGCCATGATTGAGCGTGCCGTGCGCGAGCGGTGCGCCGCCTGTGGTGCTTCGGACATCGAAGCCTATTGGCGCCAGGTGAAGGAGTCGCCGGCGGAACTGCAGGAACTGGTTGAGCTGGTGATCGTGCCGGAAACCTGGTTCTTTCGGGATGGCGAAGCGTTCAAGACGATAGCGCGGCTGGCGCTGACGCACTCTCTGCGGTCAGCGCGACCGTTACGGCTGCTGAGCCTGCCTTGCTCGACCGGTGAGGAGCCATACTCGATGGCCATGGCGCTGCTCGATGCCGGCGTGCCGCCGGCGAGGTTCCGTATCGATGCGGTGGACATTTGCACCCGTTCCATTGCGACCGCAGAGCGCGCCGTGTACGGCAGGAATTCGTTTCGCGGAAAGGACCTGGAATTTCGCGGCCGCCATTTCGTGCCGATGGGGGGAAACCATATGTTGGCCGGAGCAGTACGGTCCCAGGTGCGGTTTCGTCACGGCAATCTGTTCGACCTGGCTTTGCTGGCGGAGGAATGCACCTACGATTTCGTCTTTTGCCGCAATGTGCTGATTTACTTCGGCGAGGGCGAGCAGGCGAGGGCGGTGAAGGTGCTCGGCCGGCTTCTCAATGACACCGGCATGCTCTTTGTCGGGCCTTCGGAGTGCGGTGTGCTGGTCCGCGAAAACATGGTTTCGGCAAACATCCCGTTGGCGTTCGCGTTTCGGAGAGCGGCGCTTGCGACACCGTCCCAGCCGAAGGTCGTGATGCCGTTCATGCGATTCGCGGGATCGGAGACGATCGGTTCATGGACGCCGGGGCCCGCGGCAGCGCCGGCCCGCCCTATGCATGACGCGGCGCGCAGCAAGGTATCGTCGGCGCCCCGACTGGCTCCTGCGGTCGAGACCGGCTCCGATAATGACCCCGTTGTGGTCGCCGCCCGGCTGGCAAATCAAGGACGCTTGGTGGAAGCGGCTGAACTATGCAAACGGCATGTGCGGGAACACAAGCCAACCGCCGCTGCGTTTTATCTGTTGGGGCTGGTCAGTGATGCTGCAGGCCGTCATCCGGAGGCGCGCGATTACTACCGCAAGACGCTTTACCTCGATCCGGACCATAGGGAGGCACTGGTGCACCTTGCCGCGCTGCTCGACATGCATGGCGACACAGCCGGTGCCAGGCGGATGAACGATCGCGCACGGCGCGCAATAACAAAACAAGACGATAGCCATGGATAAAACTTCCGACGGCATGGCCGCGCCTTTGCAGCGCTTCGACGATTGCTGGAACCGGATCGGCATCCGCGGTGATGGTTCGTGCCCGGAATTGAAACAGCATGTGCATTGTCGAAACTGTCCCGCTTACATGGCGGCGGCAGCCATCTTGCTCGACCGTGCGCTTCCTGACGGCGGGGCGGCCACCTGGCACAGCCAATCCGCCAGCCCGGAGCGGCTGCCGATGGGCGACGCGGAATCAATTCTGATTTTCCGGATCGGGGGCGAATGGCTCGGACTGCAGAGCGCACTGATCAGGGAAATTGCGGAAGAGCGCAAGGTCCATACATTGCCACACCAGCGGAATGACGCCGTGCTGGGGATAGTCAACATTCGCGGTGCGCTGGTGCTGTGCATGTCGCTGGCGCGGTTGCTGAAAATCGAAAAACCCGCCGCGGGAGAGCAGGTCCGGAATCGCAACCTGTTTATACCCATGCTGGTGACAAACCATGGGGAACACACGATTGTGTTTCCTGTCGATGAAGTGGATGGAGTACATCGCTTTTCGCGGTCTGCAATGACAGCTGTTCCCTCTACCGTCGGCCATACGGCTGCGCCTTACACGAAGGGCATTCTTTCCTGGCGGGACAGGACCGTCGGGATTCTCGACGGCGATTTGCTGTTTTATGCGCTTGACCGGAGCATTGCATGAGTGCGAACGATCCTGATTCCCTGTCGCTGCTGGACCTGTTTCGACTGGAGGTGGAAACCCACGTGCGGTTGCTGAATGCGGGTCTGCTCGCGTTGGAACGCGTGCCGGCCTCCGCTGAACATCTCGAAGAGTGCATGCGTGCCGCTCACTCGCTCAAGGGGGCCGCACGCATCATCGGACTTGCGGCCGGGGTGGATGTCGCCCATGAGATGGAAGAATGCTTCGTGTCGGCACAACAGGGCAAGCTGGTACTGGGCGTTGGCCAGATTGACGCCTTGCTGCGCGGATCGGATCTTCTGCATCGGATTGCCAATCCGCCGACCAACGACGTAGGCTGGGCCGACGCCGAGGGCAGGAGCGAGATCGACGGCTTTCTGGACATGCTCGGCGCGAGCCTTCATGGTGGCAACGCTGCACATGCGCGTGAGTCGGTGGTTATTTCGCCCGTCGGCGAACTATTGCAAGAGCCGGATCGCGACATGCTGATTCGTGAGCAAGCGTCGCGCGAGCACACGGATCGCGCGTTGCGGGTCACGGCCGAAAATCTTAATCGGTTGCTCAGCTTGTCCGGCGAGTCGCTGGTGGAGTCTCGTCGCCTGAAGCCGTTCGCGGAGTCCATGCTGCGGCTGAAGCGCCTGCAGCGCAACACCATGCGGTCCCTGGAGGGCGTCCATGAAGAACTGGGCGATTTGCCACTCAGTGACCGCGCGCAGACAGGACTTTTGGAGGTACGCCGGCTCCTCGCGGAATGCCAGCAGATGCTGTCCAACCAGTTGGCGGAACTGGAAACGTTCGACCGGCGGTCCGTCAACCTGTCCCAGCGCCTGTACGACGAAGCATTGGCCTGCCGCATGCGGCCGTTCGCCGACGCCACCGGTAGCTACCCGCGCATCGTGCGGGACTTGAGCCGTTCGCTCGGCAAGCAGGTCCGGCTGGACATCGTGGGCGACCACACCGCCATTGACCGCGATATCCTGGAACGCCTTGACGCGCCGCTGGGCCACCTGCTGCGCAATGCGGTCGATCATGGGATCGAACCTCCCGGGCAGCGGCTAGCCGGCGGCAAGCAAGCTGAAGGGGTGGTGACTTTGGAGGCGCGGCACACTGCCGGTATGCTTCAGATCAATGTTGCCGACGACGGCGGTGGCATCGACCTCGATGTTCTGCGCGCCGCCATCGTGCGGCGCAACCTGGGAAATCACGAGACCGTCGCACAAATGAGCGAGCCTGAGCTGCTTGAGTTCCTGATGCTCCCGAACTTCACGACGCGCGAGACGGTGACCGAGGTTTCCGGGCGCGGCGTTGGCCTGGACGCGGTCGCGAATATGGTCAAACAGGTGCGTGGCAAGATACGGATATTCACCACGCGGGGACGGGGAACCCGATTCCAGTTGCAGCTCCCGCTCACGCAGTCGGTAGTGCGCAGCCTGCTGGTAGTGATCGGTGGCG
>JBBWZW010000210.1:0-10485 GCA_039649305.1 Burkholderiales bacterium | reverse complement strand
GCACGACGTATCAAATGCTCGAAAAGCTCGGGCTCAAGAGGTATGCCCCAAACGCCGGCGCGCTGCTCTCCGGCAAGTACTAAGTCCATCATTGCGCTCCGGGCTCCCGGGGCGCATCCCTTGATTGTTTGCCCGGTCGCAAGCAATCAAATCTCAATAGTCGCTCCCGCAAGAGCCACTTCGTTGCATAAACAAATAACGGGCTATCCCGCCAACGGACAGGACGCGGTGGACATCCGGGAGGTGTGGCGGCCCTGCCTGATCTGGATGGACATGCGGATGCCGGTGATGGACGGCGCCGAGGCGACGCGCCGGATCCGGGCCAGCGCCGAAGGGCAATCTGCGACCATCATCGCCCTGACGGCCAGCAGCATCGGGGAAGAGCCCGCCCAGATCCTTGATGCCGGCTGCAACGATCTCCTGCACAAGCCCGTGCTCGAGGAAGAGTTGTTTGCGGCGATGGAAAAACATATGGGGGCGCGATTCATCTTTGAAGCGGAAGAGCCGCCTCCACCGCCCGCCGTAAGCGAGCGTGTGCAAAGCGGAGCATTGCAAGCGCTGCCCGCCGCGCTTCGTGAATCATTGGAGCAGGCGCTGGTTCAGCTCGATCATGAGGCGGTGGTCAATGCCGTCGGCCAGGTAGACGATGCGCAGGTGGCCAAGGCATTGGGCGTGCTGGCCAATGATTTCCAGTACGATAGTATTTTGCAGCTGTTGCGGAAAGGCTCGCCCTGAGGCCTACAGCGCTGGCGCGTTATTGTTTCGAACGCGGATCGAAGTTTTTCTTCAGCCCCTGCCAGCACTCAAAATAATCGCTCTGCAGCTGCGCAGTTTCGAGTGCAAACGCGGTCGGGTGAATCACCGTGCGCGTCTCGAACATGAACGCCATGGTGTCTTTAACCTTGCCCGGTTTCGAGGTGTCGGCGCGCGAGGCGGCTTCGAAGGTCGCGGCATCGGGGCCGTGACCCGACATGCAGTTATGCAGGCTGGCCGCGCCCGGCACGAAGCCCTCCGCCTTGGCGTCGTAGGCGCCATGCACCAGCCCCATGAATTCGCTGGCGACGTTGCGATGGAACCATGGCGGCCGGAAGGTATTTTCGGCAGTGAGCCAGCGCGGCGGAAAGATCACGAAATCGATGCTGTCGACGCCCGGGGTATCGCTCGGCGACTGCAGCACCAGGAAAATCGACGGATCGGGATGGTCGTAGCTGATCGAGCCTATCGTGTTGAAGCGGCGCAGGTCGTATTTGCACGGCGCATAATTACCGTGCCATGCCACCACATCGAGCGGCGAATGACCGATGCTCGCGCGCCAGAGGTTCCCCGAAAACTTTGCCACCAGCTCGAAGTCGCCCTCGCGGTCTTCGTACCAGGCGTTCGGCGTGAGGAAGTCGCGCGGATTGGCCAGGCCGTTGGATCCGATCGGGCCGAGGTCCGGTAACTGGAACAATGCCCCAAAGTTTTCGCAGATGTAGCCGCGCGCCTCGCCGTCAGGCAGCTCGACACGGAACCGGCAGCCGCGTGGAATAACCGCGATTTCCTGCGGATCGACGTCGAGTATGCCGAGCTCCGTCGCAATACGCAGCCGCCCCTGTTGCGGCACGATCAGCAGTTCGCCATCGGCGCAGTAGAAGAACCGGTCCTGCATCGAGCGATTGGCCGCGTAGAGATGAATCGCGCAGCCGTTCATCGCATCCGGGCTGCCGTTACCGGCCATCGTCACCCAGCCGTCGATGAAATCGGTAGGCTCGGCCGGCATGGCCAGCGGGCTCCAGCGCAGCTGGTTCGGTGGTGTTGGCACCTGGTCGAAACGGCTCACGATATGCGGATTGTCGATCTTCACGAACGGCTTGTGGACCGCTGCGGGGCGAATCCGATACAACCACGAGCGACGATTGTGCGAGCGCGGCGCGGTGAATGCGGTGCCTGAAAATTGTTCCGCGTAAAGTCCGTATGCGACGCATTGCGGCGAGTTCTGGCCCACCGGCAAAGCGCCCGGCAGTGCCTCGGAAGCGAATTCGTTGTTGAAGCCGGATTGGTATCCGGGGGCGTCAGTATTGCCTGTGTTTCCCATGTTTGATCCAGTCAGAAGTCGAGGCGGATATTCTTTGCCTTGATGATTCTGCCCCATTTTTCGTTCTCCGACCTGACGATCCGTGCCAGCTGCCCAGGCGTCGATGGTGTCGCCTCGAGACCGGCCTGCGACAACTTGGCCACAGTGGCCGGGTCGGTCAGCGCATCATTGAACATCCGATTGAGCGAGGCGATGATCGCGGGTGGCGTATCCTTAGGCGCGAACAACGCGAACCAGGCCTCTGCCTCGAAGCCGGCCAATCCGCTCTCCTGCAGCGTCGGCACGTCGGGCATCGCGGTTATGCGCTTTGCGGTGCTGACCGCAAGCGGCCGCACGCGGCCCGCTTTAATCATTGCCATCGGCATCGTCAGCGTATCGATCATGAAGTCGACTTCGCCCGACATCAAGGCCGCCATAGCGGGCGAGCCGCCCTTGTACGGAATATGCTGGGCAGCGACCTTGCCCCGGCTCAGGAACAATTCGGTGGTCAGGTGCGGCGAACTTCCTCCGCCGGGGCTGGCATAGTTCATTTTTCCCGGCGCGGCCTTGGCTTGAGCAAGCAGTTCAGCCACCGACCGGATCGGCGAGTTCGCATTGACAACCAGTACATAGGGCGACGAGGCGATCAGCGACACCGGCTCGAACGAACCCTGCGGATCGAACGGCAGTCGTTGATAAAGGTGTGGCGCCATAGCATGCGAGCTCAAGCCGCCCCACAGCAAGGTATAGCCGTCAGGAGCCGCTTTGGCGACCCTGGCAGTAGCGATGGTGGTGCCCGCGCCCGGGACGTTTTCGACGATGAAGGTGCCGCCAGAGAGTTGCTGCAGCGACAGCGCAAGAATGCGGGCAGTCGAATCGGTCGGGCCGCCTGGCGCATAAGGAACAACGACGCTTACCGTACGGGTCGGATAGCTTTGTGCATACGCGGGTGCCGGGGCAGCAGCGTAAAAAGTGAGGGCCGCAATGCCCATCAGTCGGAAAAATTGCATGCCCATGTCTCCTCGCGCTTAATTTTTATGACATTTAGCAGCATTCTGCCAAAAAGCCAAACGGTCGGAGCCGTGGAACAAGCGGGTGACTGGCCCGCTGTCCGGGCTTTAACGGCGTATCACACCGCGCAATACCGTTCCTGGATTTCGGGGTCATCCAGCAGGTTTCTTGCGCTGTCAGTATGCACAATGGCTCCCTGGTCCAGAATGTACGCCCGATCGGAAATGCCCAATGCAAGCTCCACATTCTGCTCTACCAGAAAAATCGTCTTGCCCGCTTTCTTCAACTGTGCAAACAGTTCAAACATTTCATCGACCAGGATAGGCATGATGCCTTCGGACGGCTCGTCCAGCAAAATCATGTCCGGGTCGGACGCCATGGCACGGGCAATCGCCAGCATCTGCTGTTCTCCGCCCGACATGGTGACCGCCATCTGGTTGAGCCGCTCCTTCAGGCGCGGAAAGGTATCGGCGATTTGTTCGATGATCTCTTTTTCACGCGCCTTGTGCGGCGACGCGATGATGCCGAGCCGGATATTTTCGAGGACAGTCAGTCCGGGAACGATGCGTCTTTCTTCCGGCACGTACGCCAGCCCGCGTTTGAATCGATCATGCGCAGGCCGGGTCAGCAGTTCCTCGCCTTTGAAGGATACGTTGCCCGTGGTTTTGCCGATCAGGCCCATGATGCTCTTGATCGTGGTGGTCTTGCCCGCGCCATTACGGCCGAGCAGGCATACGACCTCGCCCGCTTTCACTTCAAAGCGGATCCCTTGCAGTACATGACTGGGCCCGTACCAGGCGTTCAGATTGTTAACCGACAGCATGTGAAGTTCCAGTTGAATATTAGTGTTGGCCAAGATAGACGCGCTTGACGTCCTGATTGTTGCGTATCTCGTCCGCGGTGCCCGCTGCGAGGAACTCACCGTGATGCAGTACTACGATACGGTCGCTGATGCTCATCACCATCTTCATCTTGTGTTCCACCAGGATGACGGTGCGTTCGGCCGCCAGCTTCACGATCAGGTCCATCATTGCCCTGGTCTCTTCGGGACTCATGCCGGCAGTCGGTTCGTCCATCAACAGCAATTTCGGATCGGCGGCCAATGCGATCGCAATCTCCAAAGCGCGCTGCTGTCCATGCGCGAGTTCGCGCGCCAGTCGTTTGCTGTGTCGGCCAAGGCCAACCGTATCGAGCAGTGCATGCGCCTTGTCGGCCAGGCATAGCGATTCACGGTTGCGGAACAGATTGAACTGGGAAACATGCGCCTGCGAAGCGATGCGCACATTTTCCAGGACCGAGAAATTCGGAAAGATATTCGTGATCTGGAAGGACTTGGCGATTCCGATATGGGCGAACTCATGCTGCCTGGCGCCGGTCAGGTCCTTGCCGTCAAAGATTACCTTGCCTTCCGATGGCGGAAAGCTTCCTGACAGGATGTTGAAGTAAGTGCTTTTGCCGGCGCCGTTTGGCCCGATGATCGATGTGAGCTTGCCCCGTTCAAAATCAATTGATACGTTGCTGAGCGCGGTAAATCCGCCGAAGCGGCGAGTCACCGCTTCGGTCCTGATGATGGTTTCAGCGGACATTGATTTTCTCCAGCAGGGTGCCCCATACGCCTTTCGGGAAGAACAAGACCAGGAACACGAAAATGGCGCCGACGTAGAGCTGCCAGTGTTCGGTCCACAACGAGAACATGTCCTGGATCAGCAGGAACAGCGCGGCGCCGATGAATGGCCCGAAAAAGGTGCCCATGCCGCCCAGCAGGCAAATCATGACCACCAGGCCGGACGTTTCGTAATGCAGGGTCTCGATCGCCACGCTCGACAAATGGATGGCGTTCAACGCGCCGGCCAGGCCGCAAAAGGCGCCCGACACAACGAAGGTCAGCAACTTGGTGCGCTCGACGTTGAAGCCGCAGGCACGGGTGCGAGCCTCGTTTTCCCTGATCGCTTCAACCACTCCGCCGAAAGGCGATGCGAGGATACGCGACAGCAGCCACAGCGCGAGGGCGACAAAGCAAAGGAAGAAGTAGTACTTCACGGTTGGGTTCAGCATATCCAGCGACCATCCCGGAAAGCCGATTTGTGCCACGTTCACACCGCGCAGGCCGTTCTCGCCACCGGACAGCGGAAACTGATACACCAGGAAAAAGACGCATTGCGATAGTGCGAGTGTGACCATCGCGAAGTAGATGCCGCGCGTGCGGATCGCCAGCAGGCCCATCGCCAGTGCGACCAACGACGCGAGCACGACCGCTGCCGGAATCGCCATCCACCATGGAGCGCCGAATTGCGCGATCAGGATACCCGCCGTGTAAGCGCCGACGCCGAGAAACGCGGCATGCCCGAACGACAGCATTCCCATGTAACCGAACAACAGGTTGAAGCCGAGCGCAAACAAGCCATAAATGAGGATGTTGATCGCGACCGACTGGTTAGGCATTAGCCACGGGAACACGACCAGAAACAAAACCGTGGCGAGCACGCGATGTTTGCGTATCCATTGCAGCACGCCGCCATCGCGGGTCACGGGCATGACTTGAGTTTGTGTATTCATAGGATCAATCTAATCAGCTCATCAAGCCGGCGCGGCCAAACAGACCTTGCGGGCGTACCAGGAGAACGACAGCCATGATGACAAACATGGACACCTTTGCCGCTTCCGGAAAGAACAGCACGGCGAGGCTCTCGACCACGCCGACCAGCAGACCGGCGGCGACCGCGCCCACCAGCGATCCCATTCCTCCGACCACTGTCACTACAAACGCGGCGGTCAATACCGAGCCGCCCATTTCGGGCGCAATGCCTTGCATCGGCGCCGACAGGAAGCCGGCCAGCCCGGCAATGCCGGTGCCCAGTCCGAACACGATCAGCCACACTTTCGCGATATCGACGCCCAGGATGCGGACGATTTGCGGGTCGCGCGCGCCGGCACGAATGATGAGGCCGAATGATGTCTTCTCGATGAACAGCCACAGTCCGAGGAGGACGACTCCGGTAATCGCAATGACGAACAATCGATAGGCAGGGAAATGACCGACAAACACATCCACCGATTCCTGCAGCAGTTCCGGTGTATCGACCGGCAAGCCCTGCTTGCCGAAGATGATGCGGACCAGTTCCACCATCATGTAGGCCAGCCCGAAGGTCAGCAGGAGAGGGTAGTCGATGCCGCGGCCATAGAGCGGCCGCACCAGGAACCGTTCCACCAAGATCCCGATGAGGCCGGAGGCGAGGGGAACGCCCACCAGGCATAACCAGAAGTTGGGAATGACCTGATAGATGCTGTAACCGACATACGCGCCCACCATGAAGAAGGCTCCGTGCGCGAAATTAACGACGGTAAGCATGCCGAAAATGAGGGACAGGCCGACGGCGAGCAGCACATATATTGCTCCCAGGGCGAGCCCGGTGAACAGCTGCATGCCTAGCAACTGGGGAGTGATTCCGTCCATTACGTCTTTCGTGAATTTGTTGGATGAGTAAATCCGGGCGCCGATGCACCCGGATTTATCGGCGTCACTGATGTATCAGGACTGGTGGCCGAGTTCCGCGCAGGAGCGCAGCATCTGTTCCGAGCCGGGTACGACCTGCAGCACTTCGAAGACGTCAGCCGGATTGCGTTCGCCTTTAGCCTTGGAGCCGATCACCAATACGGACTGAACCGACTGATGGTCGCAGGCGCGATAGTATTGCGGACCTTTGTAGGTGTCGTATTTGAGTTTGGCCAGGGCATCCACCACTTTCTCGGTGTCGGTGACGCCGGCAGTCTTTACCGCAGCCAGCAGCGATTTCACTGCGGAATAAGCCATTGAACCGTAGTCGGACGGATACGCGCCGCCGTTCGCCGCCTTGTATTTGTCATTGAAAGACTTTGCGCTCGGCGTCTTGTCTTCGATGCCCCAGAAATACGATGTGCCGCCGATGACGTCGCCGTACACCTGGTGACCCATGGCTACGCGCGATGTGTAGGTCATGATGGGCGTGGCGAACTTCATCGACTTCTTCATGCCGAAATCGTTGGCCTGCTTGATCGAGATCTGATTGTCGCGGCCGAAGTTGTTGAACACCAGTACGTCGGGTTTCAGTGCCTGCAGGCGCGGCAGGAACGTCGAATAGTCGGTCGCGCCGAGCGGATGCTTAAGCTCGCCAACCACTTCCGCACCCATCTCTTTCGCCACGCGGGTAAAGCCGCGCGTCATTTCATGGCCGTATGCATAGTCGGCGGTCAGGAACGCAACCCGCATTCCCTTTTTGAACACGTATTTGCCGACTGCCTGGGTCGTCATCTGCGGGTTCAACGCCTCATGGAAGGTATAGCGTGAAAAATCCGCCGCCTCGTTGATCGCATCCGACTGGCTGATCGAGATGTACAGCACCTTGCGCTGCTTGGTGACATTGTTGATCGCCAGCTGGGTCGCTGCCGACAGCGCGCCCACGATGTAATCCGCTTTGTCCTTCTCGATCAGCTCGAGCGCGCGCGTCGCTGCTTCGCCCGGGTTGAGCCTGTCGTCGCGCACCAGCAGTTCCGCCTTGCGCCCGTTCAGGCCGCCGGCGTCGTTGAATTCCTTGACCGCCAGTTCGGCATTCTTGACCTGGTCCTTGGCTTCGGCGCCGTACGGGCCTGTCAACGGCACCGGCAGGCCGATCTTGATCGGCGCGTTCTGGCTATAGGCATAGGATGAGGCGAGCGTGGCCGCCATGCAGAGGGCCTGGGCCCATTTGAGTTTGTTCTTCATGCTGTCCCCTCAAAGGATTTATACGGAAGGTGCGGTTTTGTCCGCGTCGCAAAGGCGCAGTGTTAATTATCGCTCGATAATTATTTTATGCGCCACTTTATTTGTCAAGTGATAAATAGCGGGATATACTGAATGAAACCACTCACACAGACAAGCCTATGGTCAAATCACCCGCCGCCAAGAAACCGAGGAAGGTCGCTTCCAAGGCGGGCGACGCTGCCGCAGCACCGCGCATCGCGAAACGCCTGACGCCCGGGGAGCGTGAGGAGCAGATTGTGCAGAAGGCGATTCACTATTTCGCCACGCACGGTTTTTCTGCGAGCACGCACGACCTTGCGCGCGAGATCGGCATCACACAGCCTTTGCTTTATCGTTACTTCCCCAACAAGGAGGCGCTGGTTGACCGTGTGTTCAGCGAAGTCTATCTGTCACGCTGGAACCCGGACTGGGAAGACTGGCTCAGGGACCGGAATTTTCCGATGGTAGAACGGCTGCGCCGCTTCTACAAAGACTACGCGCGCATTATTCTGAAGAACGAGTGGATCCGCATTTTCGTTTTTTCGGGCCTGACCCGGGAAGGCATCAACAACCGCTACCTGACCCGGTTGCGTGAGCGTATCTTTGACGTGGTACTCACGGAGCTGCACCATGAATACAAGCTCGCGAAGCCGACGCCGGAACAGTACGAAGAAGAGATCGAATTGATCTGGGGTATCCACGCGAGCATCTTTTACGTGGGTATGCGGAAATGGATCTACGGCTTGTCCATTCCCAGGGACCTCGATCGAATGATCGAGCAAAAAGTGGCCGCCTTCCTTGGCGGAGCCCCGGGCGTGATGCGGGACATGCGGGCGTCACCCAGGCACAAGAAGTAGTAGCCGCCGCCATACCTCCCTGGTTGCAAATTATCACCAAAGATCTAAGTCGGCCGTCTTTAAAACTCTTGCTATTTATTGATTGATTATTTATATTCGTTTCAATTGCACACGAGGAGAAGACAAAGATGGGGATAAGCAAGCTCGGTCATTACTCGATCCGAACTACCGACCTGGAAGCGTCACGTCAGTTTTACACCACCGTATTGGGCTTTAAGGAAGGCTTCCGGCCGCCTTTCAAGTTCCCGGGAATCTGGCTGTACATGGGCGGTGACGAGGCTGAATATGGCACGGTCCATATCATCGGTATCGACCTGAACGACAAGCAGGGACTGATTGATTACCTCGGCGACAAATCGCCCGACAGCCTGAAGGGTACCGGCACAGTGGATCATGTCGCGTTCCTCGCCACGGGCCTCGGCGAGATGCGCACGAGGTTGCAGTCGATGGGAATCCCCTTCACAGAAAGGACCGTCCCGTCGCTCGGCCTGCATCAGGTATTCATCACTGATCCAAGCGACGTCACCATCGAACTGAACTATCCATCCGAAGAAGCGGCACAGCCTGGTTCGGCTGATGACGGGAGCAAGCAATGAAACGCGTTTTGATTGTCGGTGGTTCGCTCGGGGGCCTGTTCGCCGCGAACCTCTTGCACCGGGCAGGATGGGATGTGCAAGTGGTCGAGAGGGTCGCTGACGAACTTTCCGAACGTGGAGCCGGAATCGTTACGCACGCCGAGTTGCTCGGGGCGCTGGAACGACTCGGCATACCTGTCGACCGTGATATCGGCGTGGAGGTATCAAGTCGGGTCACGCTCGATCGCGCCGGCAACGTCGTCGGCGAGCGTAGCCATCCGCAGATCCTTACGGCATGGAGCCGCCTCTATTCCTTGTTGAAGCAGGCGCTCCCTGCGGATCGCTATATGACAGGGAAAAATTTGAGCGCTGTGGTCGAGCAGGACTCGAAGGTCATCGCTCATTTTTCGGACAACACGCATGCGGAGGCGGATTTGCTGGTCGGCGCCGACGGCATTCGATCTACCGTTCGTAACCAGTTCCTGCCTGAAGTAAAGCCGCAATACGCGGGCTACGTCGCATGGCGCGGCCTGGTTGAGGAAAGCCAGCTATCGCTGCGCACAAGGGAATCGTTGTTCGGTCATTTCGGGTTCTGCCTGCCGCCGCGGGAACAGATGTTGGGCTATCCCGTGGCAGGCGCGCATGATGCAACCGAACCGGGCAAGCGCAGGTATAACTTTGTCTGGTATCGCCCGGCTGACGAGGCGGAACTTCGTCGGTTGTCTACCGATGACAACGGCAAGGTGCATGAAAACGGCATTCCTCCGCCTTTGATCAGCAAGGCGGTGATGCGCGAAATCCGGACCGTTGCGGACTCCGTGCTGGCACCACAATTTGCCGAGATAGTAGCAAGCACGCCGCAATCGTTTTTCCAGCCCATCTTCGATCTCGAATCGCCCCGTCTTGCGTTCGGGAGGGTGGTGTTGCTGGGCGATTCCGCATTCGTCGCGCGGCCGCACTGTGGCATGGGCGTGACCAAGGCCGCGGGCGATGCGATCGCGCTCACCGACCTGATGACCGAGTTCGGTATTGATGAGGGCCTGAAGCGCTATAACGAGACGCGGATCGCCTTCGGTTCAAGAATCGTGACCCATGCGCGTCATTTGGGCGCATACATGCAGGCACAGCTTCTGACGGCGGAAGAGCGCGCGATGGCGGAACGGTATCGGACTGCCGAGGCTGTCATGAAAGAAACGGCGGTGTCGCCGTCATTCGTGCAAGCGCACAGTTAAG
>JBBWZW010000182.1:0-30702 GCA_039649305.1 Burkholderiales bacterium | reverse complement strand
ATCCCATGCTTGCCGAAATTGATATGCGCGCGCATGCTGCCTCCGCCCTCGATCTTGATGATGACGCCTTCGCCAAACTTCGCATGCGCCACCGTCTCACCGATGCGCCAGCCGATATCCTTCTTGCTGAAACTCTGCGCGATCGCATTTGCGCCCGATTCGGGAGCGTCGTCCCAGGCCGACTTCTGGTGGCCGAACCATTGGGACTGCTGCTGCACCTTGGGTGACAACCACTTCAGCGCCTCCTCCGGCAACTCCGCGAAAAAGCGCGACTTGAGGTTGTAGCGTGTCTGGCCGTGCAGCATGCGGTTTTGCGAAAAGCTCATATACAGCCGCTTCTTGGCGCGTGTGATTGCCACGTACATGAGGCGCCGCTCTTCCTCGACGCCGCCCTCTTCCTTCGCGCTGTTCTCATGCGGAAACAAGCCTTCTTCGAGGCCAGTAATGAATACCGCGTCAAATTCCAGGCCCTTGGCGGAATGCACCGTCATCAGTTGCATTGCATCCTGCCCCGCCTGCGCCTGGTTATCGCCAGCCTCGAGAGACGCATGCGAAAGAAATGCCGACAAAGGCGACATGACCGCCGCCAACGGCGCATCGGCATCGATGATTTCCACGCCATCTGCGGTAGTAAGCGCTTGGCCTGCGACCGGCTGGCTCTTCGGGCCGAGGAATGCTGGAGCATCGAGGCCAAAGCCTTCTTCCGAGACGAACAGGGTCGCCGCGTTGACCAGCTGCTCCAGGTTTTCAATGCGGTCGGCGCCCTCTTTTTCATTCTGGTAGTGCGGGATCAGGCCGCTCATGTCGAGCATCACCTCCACCAGTTCCTTCAATGGCAGGTTCTGCGATTCAAACCGCATCGCCTCGACCAGCTTGACGAAAGCACCGAGTGAGCTGCCGGCCTTGCCGGTGACATACGGCACCGCCGCATACTGGGAAATACCGTACTGGCGTGCCGCATCCTGCAACTGTTCGATGGAACGGGCGCCTATGCCGCGCGTGGGGAAATTGACCACCCGCAGGAAGGCGGAATCGTTATGCGGATTGTCCATCAGCTGCAGATAAGCGATCGCGTTCTTGACCTCCGCGCGCTCAAAGTAGCGTTGCCCGCCGTAGACGCGATAGGGAATCCCGGCCGAGAACAGCGCATGCTCGATCACGCGCGACTGCGCATTGGATCGATACAGCACCGCAATTTCGCTGCGCGCGGCGCCTTCATTGATCAGGCTCTTCGCTTGTTCAATGATCCATTGTGCTTCTTGCAGGTCGTTGCTAGCCTCATAAATCCGCACCGGTTCGCCATGGCCGGCATCGGTACGCAGATTCTTGCCGAGCCGCTTGGTATTGTTGGCGATGAGCGTATTGGCGGTATCGAGAATATGGCCATGCGAGCGGTAGTTCTGCTCCAGCTTGATCAGGTTCTCGACACGGAATTCGCGCTCGAACGCGATCATGTTGCCGACGTTCGCACCGCGAAATGCGTAAATGCTCTGGTCATCATCGCCGACCGCGAACACGGCATTGCTTTCGCCGGCCATCAGCTTGAGCCAGTTGTATTGCAGGTTATTCGTATCCTGGAACTCGTCCACCAGGATGTGCCTGAAACGCCCCTGGTAGTGTTCGCGCAAGGGCTGGTTCCTGCTCATCAATTCATACGTGCGCAACAACAATTCCGCGAAGTCGACTACGCCTTCGCGTTGGCACTGCTGGTCGTACAGTTCATACAGCTCGACCATTCTCTGGTTGAACTGGTCATAAGCCTCGACATCCTTCGGACGCAGGCCTTGATCCTTGGCGCCGTTGATGAAATACATCAGGGTGCGCGGCGGGTATTTTTCGTCATCGACATTGTGCGCTTTGAGCAAGCGCTTGATTGCCGAGAGCTGATCCGCCGAATCGAGGATCTGGAAGGTTTGCGGCAGGGCTGCGTCACGATAATGCGCGCGCAGCAGGCGATTGCACAAACCGTGAAACGTCCCGATCCACATGCCGCGCGTGTTGATCGGCATCATCGCCGACAAGCGCGTCATCATCTCCTTCGCCGCCTTGTTGGTAAAGGTCACGGCAAGCACGCCGCCAGGCGAAACTTGCCCGGTCTGGATCAGCCATGCAATACGGGTGGTCAATACACGGGTCTTGCCAGACCCGGCGCCGGCGAGAATCAGGGCGGGCTGTGCTGGGAGGGTGACGGCGGCGAGTTGTTCGGGATTGAGGTTGTGGAGAAGATTTTGCATCCGGAGATTATAGCCCTGCGGATGTCTTCTTTGCCGCTATATCGAGCCGGGAACACCTGATTCAGGAGCCGGGCGCCATGGCAAATCGACAGGTTTGCCATCGGGGAATTTCGTAGCGACCACGCTGATGTCCGCGCGAGTACGGGCTATCATTGATGCGCTTACCGACGAGAACTGAGCTACTCTCGTGTGCGATAACTCAAAGAGCAGGCTGCTCTTTCGTATTTCATGGACAGACACTCTCGAGAGGCCAGATCAAATGATACATAACGGTCGTTTAACCGCGGAATTCGAAGGCGACTTTGCCGTATTCCTGATCGGCATGCGCATCAACAAGCTGTGGAAAGTGCACAAGTGGTGGCCCCTTACGACTGCAATGCCGCGCATGATCCGGGAACTGGAGTCGATGCCGGACGCGGGTCTGCTCGCTTACGAGATGTGGTTCGGCCGCACTACCATCATGCTGCAATATTGGCGTTCGACGGAACAGTTGCTGGCTTACGCGAAAAATCGCAATGCGTCGCATCTGCCGGCATGGAAAGCATTCAATCTGGCAGTCGGCACCAGCGGCGATGTCGGCGTCTGGCACGAAACCTATTCCATATCGCCAGGCCGTTACGAGAATATCTACGTCAATATGCCGACCTTCGGACTTGGCAAAGCCGGCAAGCTGCTACCGGCATCCGGCATCAGGAAAAACGCGGCGGATCGCATGCAACTTCGCGAGCGCGAATAATGCGGCCAAGCGGCGGTGTCATTCGTCGCGAAACAAGTTTGCAAATCCGCGCGCAGCGGCTTCAGGGTCCTGCGCCAGATACACGCTGCTGATCGCAGCGACCATATCGGTTCCATGCGCGACGAGCGGTACTGCGTTCTCCTGTGTCATTCCCCCAATTACACAGTTCGGCACTGGAATCTCGGCCTTCGCCTGCGCCACGATCTGCGGTTGCGTGGTGACCTCGTATTTTTTTACCCGGGACGGATAGAAGCCGCCAAACGCGACATAGCTGGCACCGGAGCGATGGGCATCGCGCGCCATTTCCATGCTGCCGTAGCACGAAGCGCCGACGATCTTCCGCGGACCGAGTGCGGCGCGCACCTTCGCGACCGACTCATCGGTGCCCCCGACGTGCACACCATCGGCATTCAATTCAAGACAGAGGTCAACAAAATCGTTGACGATGAACGGGCGCTCATATTTACGGCACAACGCCAGCAGGTGCGTCGCCTGCTCCCTGCGCAGTTCCGGGCCGGCAGTTTTGTGGCGATACTGCACCAGAGCAGCTCCGCCGCGTAAACCGCACTCCGTCACCGCGAGCAGTTTGTGCGTGTCATCCCAATCAGGCGTGACAAGATAGAGTCCTTTCATGCTTCGTCCTTGAAAATTGAAACCCATCGGTTGGGAATGCGCTGACCGTCCGCAATCGCGTAGGAAGACAGGAGCGCCTGATGGCAATACGCCTGTGCATCGGCGATAGCCTGTTCCACCGGTTCGCCGGTGGCGAGCAAGGCAGCAATGGCCGACGCCAACGTACAGCCGGTGCCATGAAAGCTGCCGTCTATCCGCGGCCACGTCCAGGTATGCGTGTCGCCATGTATGCTGAACCAGCGGTTCACCACCTCGGGGCCGGACCCATGCCCGCCTTTGATGAGCAGGTGTTCACAATGGCGCAGCAAGATATCAACCTGCGTGTCGAGCCTCCGGTCACCTGCGCAAAGCGCGGCGGCCTCCGGCAGGTTAGGTGTGATGATGGTCGCCACATCCACTAATGGCGCAATGGCCTGCACCGCATTTTCCGTCGACAGCGCATCGCCGTGACCGCTGGCGAGCACCGGATCGAGCACGACAGGCAAGCGGCCGTTTTTCTGCCTGAGTTGCCGTATCAGCCCGGCGATCATTTCGGCATTGGCGCGGTTCCCGACTATGCCGATCTTGATCGCGGCAATGTCGATCTTGCCCATTAATGCCAGCGCCTGCTGCTGCACCATCGCCGCCGGCATCGGATGAACATTGAAGACCCGGTCATTGTCCTGCACCGTCAAGGCGGTGATGACCGTGAGAGGATGCGCGCCGAGTGCGGAAACCGCCTGCACGTCGGCTTGCAGTCCGGCCCCGCCGCTGGGGTCGGAGCCGGAGAATATCAGCACACTCGGCCGATTCACCGAACGCGTCCTTCCATCGGTGAAGACGGCGAAGCGGCGAAGCGTTTCGGGATACGCCCGGCGAGGTAAGCGGCACGACCAGCTTCCACCGCCAGCCGCATCGCATAGGCCATCTTGACAGGATCGCGCGCGCCGGCAATCGCGGTGTTCATCAACACGCCGTCGCAGCCCAGTTCCATTGCGATCGCCGCGTCTGATGCGGTGCCGACACCGGCATCGACCAACACCGGCACCTTCGACTGTTCGATGATCAGCGACAGGTTCCACGGATTCAGGATGCCCATGCCGGAACCGATCAGCGATGCCAGCGGCATGACCGCGACGCAGCCGATCTCTTCCAGCATCTTTGCCTGGATCGGATCGTCGCTGCAATACACCATCACATCGAATCCATCTTTGACCAGCGTTTCAGCGGCCTTCAGTGTCTCCGGCATATTGGGGAACAGGGTCTTCTCATCCCCCAACACTTCCAGCTTCACCAGCTTGTGGCCGTTCAACAGTTCACGCGCGAGTTGCAGTGTGTAGACCGCGTCCTTGGCGTTGTAGCAACCCGCCGTATTGGGCAGGATCGTGTATTTCGAAGGCGGCACCACATCCAGCAGGCTGGGCGCTTTCGGATCCTGGCCGATGTTGGTGCGGCGGATTGCAACGGTGATAATTTCCGCGCCGCTGGCTTCGGTCGCTGCGCGGGTTTCTTCCAGGTCGCGGTATTTTCCGCTGCCGACCAATAAACGCGAGCGGTAGGTTTTACCGGCAATGGTCAACCCTTCCTGCTCAATTTTTTCTTGCGGACGATTTCCGAGGTCCATGTTTACTCCAATCCGATCAATCAGCCGCCGCCGATCGCATGGACGATGTCCACGCGATCGCTCGGCTGTAGCACACGCTGCGACCACAAATGGCGCGGCACCACCTCGCGGTTCACCGCCACCGCAAGTGTCTTGTTGGACAACTCCAACGAAACGACCAGATCCTGCAGGCTCTGGTTGTGCTTGAGTGAGTGCGGTGCACCGTTCAGTTCGATTTCCATGGCTTTATTGCTTACGATAGATTTCTGCGCCGCTCTTGACGAACTCGATAGCTTTGACTTCCATCCCCTTCTTCAGCGCCTGCTCATCCGAAATGCCCAGATTGGCCGCGTAATCACGCACATCCTGCGTGATCTTCATCGAGCAGAAATGCGGACCGCACATCGAGCAAAAATGCGCCACCTTGGCCGAATCCTTCGGCAGCGTCTCGTCGTGGAACTCGCGCGCCTTGTCCGGGTCGAGGCCGAGGTTGAACTGGTCTTCCCAGCGGAATTCGAAACGCGCCTTCGACAATGCGTTGTCACGAATCTGCGCGCCCGGATGTCCCTTCCCGAGGTCGGCGGCATGTGCGGCCAGCTTGTAAGTGATGATGCCTTCCTTCACATCAGCCTTGTTCGGCAAGCCGAGGTGTTCCTTCGGCGTGACGTAGCAAAGCATCGCAGTGCCGTACCAGCCGATCATCGCGGCGCCGATACCGGAAGTGATGTGGTCATAGCCCGGAGCGATATCGGTGGTCAACGGTCCGAGCGTGTAGAACGGCGCTTCATGGCATTGCTCCAGCTGCAGCTCCATGTTTTCCTTGATCAGATGCATCGGCACATGGCCCGGGCCCTCGATCATCACCTGCACGTCGTGCTTCCATGCGATTTGCGTCAGTTCGCCCAGCGTTTTCAATTCACCGAGCTGCGCCTCGTCATTGGCATCATAGATCGAGCCGGGACGCAGGCCGTCGCCGAGACTGAAGCTGACATCGTATGCCTTCATGATTTCGCAGATGTCTTCGAAGTGCTCGTACAGGAAGGATTCCTTGTGATGCGCGAGACACCATTTCGCCATGATCGAGCCGCCGCGCGACACGATGCCGGTCATGCGCTTGGCCGTCAACGGCACGTACTGCAGGCGTACGCCGGCGTGGATGGTGAAGTAGTCGACGCCCTGCTCCGCCTGCTCGATCAGCGTGTCGCGGAAGATTTCCCAGGTCAGGTCTTCCGCCTTGCCGTTGACCTTCTCCAGCGCTTGATAAATCGGCACAGTACCGATCGGCACCGGCGAATTACGGATGATCCATTCGCGCGTCTCGTGGATGTGCTTGCCGGTGGACAGGTCCATCACGGTATCACCGCCCCAGCGGATCGCCCAGGTCATCTTTTCGACTTCCTCGCCGATCGACGAAGTCACCGCGGAATTACCGATGTTGGCATTAATCTTCACCAGGAAGTTGCGGCCGATGATCATCGGTTCGCATTCCGGGTGGTTGATATTGGCCGGGATAATTGCACGGCCGCACGCGACCTCGGAACGCACGAATTCCGGCGTAATTTCGGCCGGAATCGAGGCGCCGAAATTCTGCCCCGGATGCTGTCGTCCCATCAGGTCGGCCAGCTTCTGTCCCATCGGGCCGGAGGCCTTCAGGTTTTCCAGGTATTCCTTGCGCTGCATGTTCTCGCGGATCGCAATGTATTCCATCTCCGGCGTGATGACGCCTTGACGCGCATAGTGCATTTGCGACACGTTCTTGCCCGGCAGCGCGACACGCGGTTTGCGGTGCAGGTTGAAACGCAGCTCGGCCAGCTTCGGATCGTTCAGGCGCTCGACGCCATATGCGGACGACGGTCCGGACAATTCAGTGGTATCGCCACGCTCGGCAATCCATGTCGCGCGCAACGCCGCCAGACCGGAGCGGATGTCGATCTTCGCATTCGGGTCGGTATAGGGGCCCGAGGTGTCATACACGTAGATCGGCGGATTCTTCTCTGCACCGAAGGAAGCGGGCGTATCCGACTGGCTGATCTCGCGCATCGGCACGCGGATATCCGGACGCGGGCCTTCAACGTAAATCTTGCGGGAATTCGGCAGCGGGTGGATCGCGGCTTCGTCCACCTTGGCGGTGGCGGCGAGGAATTGGGGGTTGGCGTTCATGGTGCTCCTTTGCTCATACTAGAAAAAGCGAAGGAACCTCGGAATAAGAACTTCCGATTGCTTCCCTTCGCTGGCATTACCCAGATCAGGTTCGAGGGTGTTTCTCACCCGGCTTGCCAATTAAGCAAGCCAGGACCCCTAGCGTGTCGCCATATGAAAACGGCATCGGGCAATTATACCGGCATTACCGGTGAAGTCAGGAAGATCAGCTCGACGACTGAAACGTCCCCGGCGCACGAGAGAAAGATGGGCGCTGGCCCATGATGAATGCAAACGGACGGCCGCTGCGCCGTCCCTTATAATGCTAGGTTTCGCAAAAACACACGCCAAATCATGGAATTAGCCAAGTCTTTCGAGCCCGCCGACATTGAAAAACGCTGGCGGACCGAATGGGAGCAGCGCGGTTACTACACCGCGACCACCGACGCCGACAAACCGTCGTTCAGCATTCAGTTGCCGCCGCCTAACGTGACGGGCACTCTGCACATGGGCCATGCGTTCAACCAGACCATCATGGATGGCCTGACGCGCTACCACCGGATGCGCGGCTTCAACACCGCGTGGATACCCGGCACCGACCATGCCGGCATCGCGACGCAAATTGTGGTCGAGCGCCAGCTCGATGCGCAAAAAGTCTCGCGCCATGATCTCGGCCGCGAAAAATTCCTCGAAAAGGTGTGGGAGTGGAAAGAGCACTCCGGCTCCACCATCACCGGCCAGATGCGCCGCATGGGCGCATCCACCGACTGGAGCCGCGAATACTTCACGATGGACGAGAAAATGTCCAAAGCCGTGACCGAAGTATTCGTCCGCCTGTATGAACAAGGCCTGATCTACCGCGGCAAACGCCTCGTCAACTGGGACCCGAAACTGCACACCGCCGTATCCGACCTCGAAGTGGTCTCTGAGGAAGAAGACGGCTTCATGTGGCATATCCGCTATCCACTGGTGGACGGCAGCGGTCATATCACGGTTGCAACCACGCGTCCGGAAACGATGCTGGGCGACGTCGCCGTCGCAGTGGATCCGACCGACGAGCGTTACACCCACTTGGTCGGCAAGATGCTGAAGCTGCCGCTGACCGATCGCGAAATCCCGATCATCGCCGATGAATATGTCGACAAGGAATTCGGTACCGGCTGTGTAAAGATCACTCCCGCGCATGACTTCAACGACTATGCGGTCGGCCAGCGCCATAACATGGAACCGATCAGCATCCTCACTCTCGACGCCAAGATCAACGAGAACGGCCCGGCCAGGTACCAGGGCCTGGACCGCTACGACGCGCGCAAACAGATCGTCGCCGACCTCGAAGCGCAAGGCCTGCTCCAGGAGGCCAAGCCACACAAGCTGATGGTGCCGCGCGGCGACCGTACCAACGTCGTGATCGAGCCGATGCTGACCGACCAATGGTTTGTCGCGATGAGCAAGCCCGCGCCGGAAGGCACGCACTTCCCTGGCAAATCAATCGCTGAAGTCGCGCTCGACAAGGTCGCGGGTGGCGAAATCAAGTTCGTCCCGGAGAACTGGACCACGACCTACAACCAGTGGCTCAACAACATCCAGGACTGGTGTATCTCGCGTCAGTTGTGGTGGGGCCATCAGATTCCGGCCTGGTATGACGACGAGGGCAATATCTATGTCGCACGCTCGGAAGAGGAAGCGAAAGAACAGGCCGGCGGCAAAGCGGTCCGCCGCGATGAAGACGTGCTCGATACCTGGTTCTCGTCCGCGCTGGTGCCCTTCTCCTCGCTCGGCTGGCCGGAAGAGACCCCGGATTACAAGATGTTCCTGCCCTCCTCCGTGCTGGTGACCGGCTTCGACATCATCTTCTTCTGGGTGGCGCGGATGGTGATGATGACCACCCACTTCACCGGCAAGGTGCCGTTTGAATCGGTGTACGTACACGGCCTGGTACGCGATGCCAATGGCCAGAAGATGTCCAAGTCGAAAGGCAATACGCTCGACCCGATCGACCTGATCGACGGCATCGACCTCGATACGCTGGTCGCCAAACGGACCACCGGCCTGATGAACCCCAAGGCGGCCGATACCATCGCGAAAGCCACGCGCAAGGAATACCCGAATGGCATCCCCGCATTTGGTACCGATGCGCTGCGCTTCACGATGGCCAGCTATGCATCGCTGGGCCGCAACATCAACTTCGACCTGAACCGCAGCGAAGGCTACCGCAACTTCTGCAACAAGCTGTGGAATGCGACCCGCTTCGTGTTGATGAATACCGAAGGCAAGGACTGCGGCTTCGAAGGCCACGTTCCTGGCGTATGTGATACCGGCCACCTCGATTTCTCGCCGGCCGACCGTTGGATCGTCTCGCTGCTCCAGCGCACCGAATCGGAAGTGGAAAAAGGTTTTGCCGACTATCGTTTCGACAATATCGGCTCCGCGATCTACAAATTCATCTGGGACGAGTACTGCGACTGGTACCTCGAGGTCGCCAAGGTGCAGATGCAGACCGGCTCCGAAGCACAGCAGCGCGCAACCCGCCGCACGCTGTTGCGCGTGCTGGAAACCGTGCTGCGCCTGGCGCATCCGATAATCCCGTTCATCACTGAAGAGTTGTGGCAGACGGTGGCTCCGCTGACCGATCGCAAGATCGATCCCGCCGGCGATTCGATCATGCGCCAGGAGTATCCGGTAGCGAACCCGGAAAAAATCGACGAGCAAGCCGAAGCCTGGATGACACAACTGAAGTCGCTGACCGACGCGACCCGTAACCTGCGCGGAGAAATGCAGTTGTCACCCGCCTTGCGGGTGCCGCTGGTCATGGAAGCTGCAACTGCAGACGAGAAGGCGCGGTTGCAATCTTTCGCGCCGTATTTGCAAGCGCTGGCGAAGCTGTCGGACGTGCAAGTGCTCGACAAGCTGCCGGAGTCGCCTGCACCGGTTTCGGTTGTCGGAACCGCGAAGCTGATGCTGAAGGTCGAAATCGATGTGGCCGCCGAGCGTGAACGCCTGTCGAAGGAAATCGCGCGTCTCGAGGGCGAGATCACGAAAGCGAATGCGAAGCTCGGCAACGAAAGCTTTGTCGCACGGGCGCCGGCACAAGTGGTCGCGCAAGAAAAAGAGCGGGTCGTGAATTTTTCTGCGACGCTCGACAAGTTGCGCGAGCAATTTGAGAAACTGCAAAAGTCGTAAATCCTCTGCAAAGCACACTGATGGCATGGAGACACCCCATCAGTGTGCGTAGTCACTAAAAAAGGAAAAACATGAGCAGAAAATTACTGGCAGTCTTGTTTGCAACGGCGAGCACATTATTTGCACTTAGCGCATCGGCACAGCAAGACACGCCGGTCGGTTTATGGAAAAACCTCGATGACAAGACCGGCAAACCGAAAGCGCTGATTCGCATCAGCGAAAGCAATGGCGAATTCAGGGGCAAGATTGAGAAGCTGTTTCGCGAGGCCGGCGATGAACAAAATCCCACATGCGAAAAATGTGAAGGCGACCTGAAGAACCAGCCTATCATCGGCATGACGATACTCACCGGTTTGAAGAAGGACGGGCCTGACTACAGCGGCGGCAAGATCCTCGATCCGGTCAACGGCAAAACCTACAGAAGCAAGATGTCGCTCACCGATGGCGGCAAGAAGCTGGATGTTCGTGGTTATGTCGGCGCACCGTTATTTGGACGAACCCAGACCTGGGTGCGAGAGGAATAGAACAGTGAACAAAAAGGCGCCTCGGGCGCCTTTTTTATTCACATCTACAGCTTGGGTTACACAAACGAAACGGTCAGCCCCGGCAATGACACGCCGGAGAATGCGGAAGTCCACGTTTCGCCCGGCGTAATCGGGCAGACGTCGGTCCAGGTACCGGTCGTGATCACTTCACCGGCGCGCAGTGGCGCGAACTGCGGCTGTTCCCTCAGTAATTGATGGAGATGCCACAGCGCATGTACCGGGCTGCCGAGCACATCACTGCCAAATCCGGCAGAGCGCAGTTCATCACCGCACGACAACGACAGGCTCGCATTGGCCAGCACCTCGCCAAGGTTGCGGCGCGTGGCAGCTGACAACATTTTCGGCTCTCCGACGATCAGCGAGCCGTGCAAGCCGAATGCGGCAATTGAATCCGCCATCTCGAACTTCCATCCGGGAAACGGACAGACCACGATTTCAAATGCATGCGCCATCCATTCTATGCATTCCGCCAGTTCTTCGACGGTCGCATCCGCCGGGGGCGTTGTGCCCAGCATGAAGACGAGCTCCGGTCCGATGCGCGGCTGCAATGCACCGCGCAGACACTGGATGCCGCGATTGTCTTCGGTGTAGCGAATGGTTGATTCGAACACCGGCGTCCAGATCGGCATAGTGATTGGTTCCGCTACACCGTACTTGGACCATATCTTGCGATTGGTAAAGCCGATCTTGCGCCCGACCATCTGCTCGCCTTGCGCGATGCGGATGTCGATTGTGCTCTTGACGATATCGTAAGCGTCGGCAAGGGACAGCGCCGCGTTGGATGACAGCGGCGGAATCAGTCGTGAAGCGGCGCGGGCCTCAAGCAATTGATGTGCGTAGCGATTGGCTTGAGTGGACATGAGCATGGCGGGGACTCGATCGTAAGTGAATTGTGGTGGCCGCCGCTACTCACGACTGCTTCGCTACTTCGTCTGGGTCACGCGGCGGCGTACTGCGTGAATGCGCAATCTCAAATTAAAAAGACAGAAGACGCGCAAAAAAGTGCGATCGTGCATGTGTAAGGGAGCAATTATAGGAGGAAGTTTGCGAATTCTTAATAAAAATCTGCGCCGGCGATGGCTACCACGCGCTTGATCTCACGAAGGTCGCAATACTTGCCAAAGCATCAAGCCGGCGGTTTTCGGTGGGACTGTGCCAAATAGCGGTCGAGGGCGCGGGCGAATGCATGACGATCGCCCTGGCTGAAAGGTGCCGGGCCACCCGTTTCCACACCGCTGCTACGCAACTGATCCATGAAGTCCCGCATCGCCAGGTGCTGTCCGATATTGTCTTTCGTATAAGACTCACCCCTGGGATTGAGCGCATGAGCGCCCTTCGAAATGATGTCGGCTGCCAGCGGAATATCGGCGGTAATCACCAGATCGCCAGGCTGCACCAAGCGGGTAAGTTCACGGTCAGCCATGTCGAAACCGGCAGGGACCTGAATCGCTTTGACGAAACGAGAAGGCGGCGTGCGCAACAGCTTGTTTGCTACCAGGATGACCGGCATTTCCATCCGCTCGGCAACACGGAACAGGATGTCCTTGATGACACCAGGGCAGGCGTCGGCATCGACCCAGATTTGCATGGGTTTCAAGTTTGCTGCGTGTCCCATAGTTCGCCGTTGGGTCCGGTGCGCGGCGCGGTGACACCAAAGTGCGCATATGCCGCAGGGGTCGCGATACGCCCGCGCGGAGTGCGCTGCAGAAACCCCTGCTGGATCAGGTAAGGCTCAAGCACGTCCTCGATGGTGTCGCGCTCTTCGCCGATCGCCGCCGCCAGATTGTCCAAACCGACCGGACCGCCGCTGAACTTGAACAAGACCGCTTCCAGCAGTTTCCGGTCCATGACATCGAATCCGACCGGGTCCACATCCAGCATCACGAGCGCCGCATCCGCCATCGCCTTGGTGATCTCACCGTTGCCCTTTACTTCGGCATAATCGCGTACCCGCCGTAATAGGCGGTTCGCAATACGCGGCGTGCCACGGCTGCGCTTTGCGATTTCCATTGAGCCATCCTGGACGATCGGTGCATTGAGCAACGATGCGCTGCGGGTAACGATTTTGGCAAGTTCCGCAGGCGTATAAAACTCGAGCCGGGCGACGATGCCGAAGCGGTCGCGCAGCGGATTGGTCAGCATGCCGGCGCGGGTAGTCGCGCCGACCAACGTAAACGGCTGCAAATCGAGCCGCACCGAGCGTGCCGCCGGTCCTTCGCCGATCATGATGTCGATCTGATAATCTTCGAGCGCCGGATAGAGAATTTCTTCCACCACTGGAGATAGCCGGTGAATCTCGTCAATAAACAAGACGTCGTTGGCTTCGAGATTGGTCAACAGTGCGGCCAGGTCGCCGGCGCGTTCCAGAACAGGGCCGGAAGTCTGTCGCAGATTCACTCCCATTTCGCGCGCGATAATATGGGCCAGCGTGGTTTTACCCAATCCCGGCGGACCGAACAGCAAGGTATGATCCAGCGCTTCACGCCGCTGCCGCGCCGCGGTAATGAAGATTTGCAGCTGCGTGTGGATTTTTTCCTGCCCGACATATTCGTCAAGTTGCTTCGGACGCAGCGCACGCTCTATCGCTTCCTCGTTCGGCGAGGCTGGCGTTGCGGAAATAATCCGTTGTTCCGTTATTAAATTGTCAGTCTGAATGCTCATGGAATATTTCCTTAATGGCCGTCGCCATCACCCCTTGGACAAGGCCTTCAGCGCCAGCTTGATGCCTTCGGAGACACCGGTCCCCGCAGGCACCTGCTTGAGCGCCAACGCCGCTTCCTTGTCGGAATACCCGAGCGCCAGCAATGCGTTAAGGATGTCGGAGGTCGCATCGTTGTGCACGACGCCCCCGACCGCACCCAGATCGGCACCGAGCTTGCCCTTCAATTCGAGCAACAGGCGTTCGGCGGTTTTTTTACCGATGCCCGGAACCCGGGTCAGCCGGCCCGCCTCTTGCAGCGTGATCGCCTGCGACAAATCGCTAACCGACATACCGGAAAGGATCGACAGCGCGGTACGCGCGCCGACGCCGGATATCTTGATCAACTGCTTGAACACGGTGCGTTCTTCGGCCGTGGCGAACCCGTAAAGCAGATGCGCGTCTTCACGCACCGCCATGTGGGTCAGCAACACCACTTTCTCCCCCATTCCGGGCAGGTTGTAAAAGGTGCTCATCGGCACGTCAACCTCGTAACCGACGCCATTGCAGTCCACCAGCAATTGCGGCGGATTTTTTTCAAGGAGTATTCCGGAAAGACGACCTATCATAGTGGTATGGCGTTAAAAAGTTAGATGCATCATACAGGACACAGACACCGGTCCCAATACTACCGGTCTGGCCCCTCGTTCAACGGTTACATGGACAGGCACTGGAATCGATGCGGCTTACCTGTTCGTCCATAGCGCGGATTTTTTCCGATCGACCATGCTCTAAACCAGCAGATGCGCGCACGACACAAAAAATTACTACGGGCCAGACATTCAATCCGCCTCTTATCGCGGGTTGGCACGCTGCTGGGAATCGTGTGGGCGTCGCCGCTGACCGTGCTCGGAATATTGCTCGCCTTGCCTGTGCTCGTGTTACGCGGCCAGGTTCAACTCATACGCGGCCCGACCTCTGCGATATTGGTGCGCGGCCCTTTCGCCGACTGGATGTTAGGCAAGCACCCGTTCGGTGCAATGAGCGCGATGGCGCTCGGCCACATCATCATCGCCGAGCATCAGGGACTGTCTTCACGCGTGCTGATACATGAACTCGCCCACGTGCGGCAGGCAACGCGCTGGGGTGTTTTCTTTCCCTTCGCGTATCTCGCCTCCAGCGCATGGGCGGCCATACGCGGACGCGACGCATACTGGCACAACAAATTTGAAATCGCGGCGCGCGAGGAGGAAAAGCACTTCTGACGCAGCTGGCCCGGTCGGGATTAGGCCCGCGCAGTGCAACTTACCCCCTGCGCGGCGCCTTAGCCTACCAGTCGCCCACGCCGCACGCGCAAACCCTTCTTGGCCAGAGCCGGCGCCAATGCACCCAGGGTGGCCAGCGCCTCTCCACTATGGGCGTGGCAAATTGCCACGCCGAGCGCGTCGGCCGCATCGGTGCTTGGCATGCCGGACAACAGCAGCAGCCGCTGAACCATGTCCTGCACTTGCTGCTTCTGCGCCTTGCCATGGCCTACCACGGCCTGTTTGATCTGCAGCGCGGTGTACTCGGCCACCGCAAGGTCGGCACTGACCAATGCGCAAATCGCCGCACCACGTGCCTGGCCAAGCAACAGCGTGGACTGGGGGTTGACGTTGACGAACACTTTTTCAATCGCCGAGCAATCCGGCGTGTAAGTGCGGATGACTTCCGAAACGCCGGCAAGTATGGTCTTGAGGCGTAGCGGTAAATCGGCATCGGGCGTTTTGATCGTACCGGAGGCTATATAGCTGAGCTTGCTGCCTTGTTTGTGGATTACGCCAAAACCGGTGGTGCGCAGGCCGGGATCGATGCCGAGTATCTTCATTAATATCAGTGACGGAAATGACGCGTGCCGGTGAACAGCATCACGATTCCACGCTCATCCGCCGCATCGATGACTTCCTGGTCACGCATCGACCCGCCCGGCTGGATCACGCAAGTCGCACCCGCATCCACCACCACATCCAGCCCGTCACGGAACGGGAAGAACGCATCGGACGCGACCGCCGAGCCCGCTAGCGTCAGTCCGGCGTTCTGCGCCTTGATCGACGCGATACGCGCTGAATCTACGCGACTCATCTGGCCGGCGCCGACTCCGAGCGTCATGCCGTTGGCGCAGAAAACGATCGCATTCGATTTGACGAATTTCGCCACGCGCCATGCGAACATCAGGTCCTGGAGCTGCTGTTGCGTCGGCTGCTTTTTAGTGACCACCTTCAGTTCGGCAAGCGCCACGTTTTTCGCATCCGGCGATTGCACCAGCAGTCCACCGCCGACACGCTTCATGTCATAGGCATTGACGCCCTTGCCGAGCGGGATCTGCAGCAAGCGGACATTCTGCTTTGCCGAGAAAATCTGCTTCGCTTCATCGGTAAACGACGGCGCGATCAACACTTCGACGAACTGCTTGGCGACTGCTTCCGCTGCTTTGCCATCCACCTCACGGTTGAACGCGATAATGCCGCCAAACGCGGAGGTCGGATCAGTCTGGAACGCCTTGCGATACGCCTCGAGGGGATTGGTGCCAACCGCAACACCGCACGGGTTGGCGTGCTTGATGATCACGCAGGCGGTTTCTTCAAAGGTCTTCACGCACTCCCATGCAGCGTCGGCATCGGCGATATTGTTGTACGATAGTTCCTTGCCCTGCAGCTGCATATAGCTCGCGAGAGCGCCTTCAACCGGCACCGGATCACGGTAGAACGCTGCGGACTGATGCGGATTCTCGCCATAGCGCATATCTTGGACTTTTTCGAAATTCAGGTTGAGCGTCTCCGGGTATGCGTTGCGCGTCGCGTGCTGCTTGTCTTCACCCAGCGAGCTGAGGTAGTTGGTGATCGCGCCGTCGTATTGCGCAGTATGCGCGAATACCTTTTTAGCCAACCCGAACCGGGTTTCGTAACTCACTTCGCCCTTGTTCGCCTGCATCTCATTCAGCACGCGGCTGTAGTCGGCCGGATCGCACACCACCACGACGTCTTTGTGATTCTTGGCGGAGGAACGCAACATGGCCGGGCCGCCGATATCGATGTTCTCAATCGCATCTTCCAGCGAGCACTGCTCTCTTGCGACCGTTTGCTGGAACGGATAAAGATTCACCACCACCATGTCGATGGTTGGAATGCCGTGTTTTTCCAGTGCCGCGACATGCTCGGGGAAATCCCGGCGCGCCAGGATGCCGCCGTGGACTTTCGGATGCAGCGTCTTTACCCGTCCGTCCAGCATTTCCGGGAAGCCGGTGTAATCGGCCACCTCGGTCACCTTGATGCCGTTATCTGCGAGCAGCTTGGCGGTACCGCCGGTTGACAGGATATTGACGCCTTGCGTGGATAAGGCGCGGGCAAACTCGAGCACACCGGTCTTGTCCGAGACGGAAATGAGGGCTTGTTTAATCATGATAAACAGAGGGGGAGTGATGGATAGCGTAAAAGCAGTAACAGCTGCGGCATGCGCTGCAGTCCGTTACATTACCGCTTTTACGTTATAGATCACAACAATCCGTGCTGCTGCAGTTTCTTGCGTAGCGTGTTGCGGTTGATGCCGAGCATTTCCGCAGCCAGTGACTGATTGCCGTCGGCGCGCGCCATCACGGCTTCAAGGATCGGCTTTTCAACGGTAAAGACCACCATTTCATAGACGTTCGACGGCTGCTGTTCGCCCAGGTCCTTGAAATACTTTTCGAGGCTCTTCTTGACGACGTCCTGAATACTGTCTTTACTCATTGCAGTGTGGGTTCTTGGATTTTTATAATTAAGGCGCCGTTTTCAGGCAGCTATTTTTTGTTCGGCAACGCCGCAAAGTCCGTATTGTAACCGTTTGCCAAGAGCCGATTGCGATTCAAAGAAGGCATCAACGGCAGCAAGCTGCTCTTCGCAGCTTTCCAGCCGGTTCATCCGCTGGCGAAAATCTTCGCCGCCAGGCAGGTCGCGCACATACCAACCGATGTGTTTGCGCGCCGTGCGGAGACCCATGAATTCACCATAAAACGCGTAATGCGCCTGCAGGTGCTCCGACATCAGCGCACGCACTTCAGTGACCAGCGGCGCCGGCAAATGTTCACCGGTGCGCAAAAAGTGATCGATTTCACGGAAGATCCAGGGCCGCCCCTGGGCTGCACGACCGATCATGATGGCGTCCGCCCCGGTTGTTTCGAGCACAAATTTCGCCTTCTCCGGCGTGGTGATGTCGCCATTGGCAACCAGCGGGATCGATATCGCCGCCTTGACCGCAGCGATGGTTTCGTACTCCGCGTCGCCGCTATAGCCATCGGCTCGGGTACGCCCATGCAGTGTCAGCATGGCGATACCGCTTGCTTCCGCCATCCGGGCAATGTTCAGGGCATTCTTGTTCAAGCGATCCCAGCCGGTGCGGAACTTGAGCGTGACGGGCACATCGACCGCCGCAACGACAGCGTCAAGAATCTGCCCGACCAGTTTCTCATTCTGCAGCAGGGCCGAACCGCACCAGCTCTGGCATACCTTCTTGACCGGGCAGCCCATGTTGATGTCGATAATCTGGGCGCCACGATCTACGTTGAACTTTGCACAATCAGCCAACATGACCGGATCGGCGCCCGCGATCTGCACCGCTCTCGGTTCCATTTCTCCATCGTGATTGATGCGCCGCGAAGTCTTCTCGCTGGCCCACAAACGCGGATCGGATGCCGCCATTTCGGAAACTGCATACCCGGCGCCAAGCTGTTTGCATAACTGACGGAATGGTCGATCCGTCACCCCAGCCATCGGGGCGACAAAGACATTATTGCGGAGGAAATGGGGACCAATATTCACGGAAACAACGTGGCTCGGGGAAACCGTCATTTTATCGCGATCGAGGGTCCCTCATGAATTTACCTGCTGTACAGCGCCGGCAACTACTTGTCTGTTTCAACCAGCGCGAGGAAATCCCTGGTTTGCAGATGGGCGATATCGCCCCAGTTCGCAAGCTGTATCGCCTGGCCGCTCCAGGTAAAGCGATTGATACTCGCATTGAAAATATCGAAGTCGCGCGCATGCGAAAAACCGATGCCCTGCGCTGCGCGATAAGCGCATTCGAGCACGCCGCCGTGCGTGACCAGCGCCACCCTGCGATATTTGCCTTCGAGGGCAATGCGCGTGATAGTGCCGACGGCGCGTTCCGCGAATTCCCGCAAAGTCTCTGCGGTGTTCACGCCTTGCGGAAAGCGCGCATCCATGTCGCGCGCTTTCCACGCCGCAAACGCTTCGGGATATTGCTCGCCGATGTCTGCATACAGCATGCCTTCAAACGCGCCGTAACAGCGTTCGCGCAGGCCGGGCTCAATCTGCACGCTCATGCCGCGCGCCGCAGCAATTTCATGCGCTGTTTGCCGCGCGCGCTGCAAATCGCTGGCAATGATAGCGTCTATCGGTACTCCTTGCAGCGCCTGCCCGAGAGCCACCGCCTGTCTTTGGCCTTCTGCATTGAGCGGTATATCGAGATGACCTTGCAGGCGCTTCTCGGCATTCCAGGCAGTTTCCGCGTGGCGGATCAACAGGATTTCGGTCAAGCGGACCTCAACTTGGTTAAGGACGGATTCAAGGTATAGACGCCGGTGATGTTCGCCTGGCCCAGGATGTGGCCGCGCATCGCGTCCCGAACCTGCTGTCCGGAAAACTTGCCCTCTACCGGCAGGTGCTCGAGATCGAGCGCATAGAGCGTGAACACATAGTGGTGCAGGATCGTATCGTTCCAGGGTGGGCACGGACCGTCGTAGCCGAAATAGTCGCCCGCCATATCGCGATCGCCGGCGAACCAGCTGGTGTAATCGTTGATGCCGTGGCGAAGGCCGCGAACGCCCTGAACTTCAGGTCCTGGTTTCCCCCGCGCCGTGACTTCCTTGCTGAACTGTCCGGCCGCAATCGAATTCATACCGGATGGCAGATCGACCAGGGTCCAATGGAAGAAATCGACCCGCGGCAGATCGGCCGGCACGGTTTTGCCTTCCTGATTCACGTCATCACCACGCGACGGCACATCGACGTCATGGCACACCAGCGCAAGCGACCGTGTTCCGGCGGGCACGTCGCTCCATGCCAGATGCGGATTCCTGTTCGTCGACAAAGCGACATGCGTCTTCGGATCAGTCACGCAAAACGCATATTCGCCGGGGATGGTTTCACCATCCTTGAATGAATCGCTCCAGAGTTTCATGTTGTCTCCTTTGATTGTCAGTTAATTGAGAGTGCGGGCCTGCGGCTTCACCTGCAGCCAGAAGGTTACCGGCCCGTCATTGGTCAGTGACACCTGCATATGTGCGCCAAACCGCCCGGTCTCGACCACCGGATGCTTCATACGCGCCTGGGCGACAAAGTAATCGAACAGGCGCTCTCCCTCTGCCGGCGGTGCCGCCGGCGTGAACGATGGCCGCGTGCCGGATTGCGTATCGGCCGCAAGCGTGAATTGCGGCACCAACAGCAGGCCGCCCGCCACGTCCGCAACGCTGCGGTTCATTTTCCCTGCATCGTCCGGGAAGACGCGGTAGCTCAACAGCTTTGCAAGCAGTGCATCGGCTTCCTTTTCACTGTCATTGCGTTCCGCGCATACCAGCACCATCAATCCGGTTTCAATGGCGCCGACGCTCACGCCATCAACCACCACGCCAGCGTGGCTGACGCGTTGCAAAAGTGCGATCATTGTTCCGCTCGCTGTTTCAAGCGAGCGTGACGCGCGCGAATTTCCGTTTCCCTACCTGCACGACAAAGTTGCCGGCTTCGACTTTCAACGCCTTGTCGCTCACCGCTGCGCCGTCGATGCGCACGCCGCCCTGTTCCACCATGCGGAGGGCGTCCGAGGTCGACGGGCACAGGTTTGCCTGCTTCAGCAACTGGCCGATGCCGAGCGGTGCCCCGCTCAAAGTCACCTCCGGAATGTCGTCCGGAATGCCACCCTTGGCGCGATTGTTGAAATCGGCCAGCGCCTCTTCCGCCGCCTGCCTCGAGTGGAAGCGCGCAACGATCTCCTGTCCAAGCAACACCTTGATGTCGCGCGGATTGCGCCCTTCTTCGACCTCTTTCCTGAATTGCGCGATCTCGTCCAGCGAGCGGAACGACAGCAGCTCATAGTAGCGCCACATCATCGTATCCGAGATGCTCATCAGCTTGCCGAACATCGTGTTGGCCGGTTCAGTAATGCCGATGTAATTTCCTTTCGACTTGGACATTTTTTCGACACCGTCCAAACCTTCCAGCAACGGCATGGTCAATATGCATTGTGGTTCCTGACCGTAGTCTTTCTGGAGCTCACGCCCGACCAGGAGATTGAACTTCTGGTCGGTGCCGCCGAGTTCAAGATCCGACTTCAATGCCACTGAGTCGTAACCCTGCATCAGCGGATAAAGCAGTTCGTGCACCGAGATCGGGGTGCCGGCCTTGAACCGCTTCGTGAAGTCTTCCCGCTCAAGGATACGTGCGACCGTGTATTTGGCCGAAAGCTGGATCATGCCGCGCGCGCCGAGCGGGTCGCACCATTCAGAGTTGTAGCGGATTTCGGTCTTGGCCGGGTCGAGCACCAGGCTTGCCTGTGCGAAGTAAGTCTTGGCGTTTTCTTCGATCTGCTCGCGAGTGAGCGGCGGACGGGTGATGTTGCGTCCCGAAGGATCGCCGATCATCGACGTAAAGTCGCCGATCAAAAAGATGACCGAGTGGCCGAGGTCCTGCAGCTGGCGCATTTTGTTCAGCACAACCGTGTGGCCGAGATGCAGGTCGGGCGCCGTCGGATCAAGGCCGAGCTTGATGCGCAGAGGCTTGCCTGTCTGCTCTGCGCGCGCCAGCTTTTGCGTAAACTCGGTCTCAATCAGGAGCTCGTCGACGCCGCGCTTGGTGATGGCCAAAGCTTCGCGGACCGTGTCGGATAAAGGGGGCGCTGCCGGCGCAGTATTGTTATTTTGCAATTGCTGGGAATCGTCCATTGTCGTGACAAAAATTACATTTGATGACAAAAATTAAGGTGCGAATTTGAAAAAGTCCGTACCATCCGTTTGGTATAATCGCTGCTCTCTTTCAACCTTGCTGTATATCAACGTTGTATAGCGAGCAAGAAAATCGGGGCTTGTGAATCAGTGCCGAAAAGACCCTCTGTCGGGCGTCCAGTGTAGCCGCATCGTTCCCGCGGCGCTCACGTAAAAAATCAAGACCGGCTCGCACAGGAATGAATTTCACAAGCGTTTCGACCGAAACAGCAAATTTTAACTTATTGCATGCTTCCTATTTCTAAATTCCTGAGTATCGTCTCGGGCGGCAAGCTGCTCTTTGGTTCGACGCGCACTGCGCGCGTCGGAACAGCCTCGGCATTGTTCCTGGCAGTCTGCGCATTCGGCGCCGCCGGAGTCGCGCCTATGGCGCCCGATGCCGCCGACCTGCCGGTCAGGTCAATCACCGAAGAGCTCAGCATCCCCAGCCTCTCCAATCAAATCTCCCAGCTCGAAGAAAGCGAACAGGTTTTCTTCCGCGAAGAGAGAGTCCGGTCGGGAGATACGCTGGCGACCATGCTTGCCCGTCTCGGCGTTGATGACGAAGCCGTCGCCGCCTTTATCAAGTCCGACCCTATCGCGTACAACGTGCTGCAATTGAAGGCCGGCCGGCAAGTTCAGGCGCAGACCACCGAAGACGGTGAATTACAGCGCCTTTCGACGACCATCAACGATAACACCGGCAATCCAGTCAAGACCATTGTGATCAGTCGCGACGGCGACGGTTTCATCGCGGTGGAATCGTCCGCAAAAATGGAAAAGCGGGTCGAAATGCATTCCGGCGAGATCAGGTCGTCACTGTTTGCAGCGACGGACGCGGCGCAAATTCCGGACGGCGTCGCGAAGCAGATCGTCGACATGTTCTCCACCAGTATTGATTTCGCATCCGACTTAAGGCGCGGCGACCGTTTCAATGTCGTTTATGAAACCTACTGGCAAAACGGCGAATTCGTTCGGGCAGGCCGCGTACTGGCTGGCGAGTTCGTCAACGGCGGCGCGACTCACCAGTCGGTATGGTTCGACGAACCGGGCGGCAAAGGTGGCGGCTATTACTCCTTCGACGGCAAATCGCTGAAGAAGGCTTTCTTGAAATCCCCGCTCGAGTTTTCCCGGGTTTCTTCCGGCTTCTCGATGCGTGTGCATCCAGTCTCAGGACAGTGGCGCAAACATCAGGGCGTCGACTTTGCGGCACCGACCGGCACGCCGATTCGCGCCGCAGGCGACGGCGTGATTGATTTCATTGGTGGCCAGGGGGGTTACGGCAATGTGGTCGAAATCAAGCACTGGAACAATTATTCCACCCTTTACGCGCACATGAGCCGCTTCGCCAGCGGCATGAAAAAAGGCGCGAAGGTCAGCCAGGGTGAAGTCATCGGGTATGTCGGCAGTACCGGTTGGTCCACCGGTCCGCACCTGCACTATGAGTTCCGTGTAAGCAATCAGCCGCGTGACCCGATGTCGATCGACGTGCCGAATGCCCTGCCGCTGGCAGGCACTGAGCTGCAGCGCTTCCGCGGCGTGGCGGAGGACATGCGCCATCGATTCACGCTACTGAATCCGCAGGACGCCAACATCAAGATGGCATCCAGATAAATCGACTTGTCGCCTGCAGCAATTGCAGGCGAAGCTGCGCCGAAACCGTTCCAGGGCCTGTAAAATCAGCGCACCCTCGAACGGTTTTTTTATGCCAACAGCAAATCCCTCCCTCTTTATCGGCCTGATGTCCGGCACCAGCCTGGACGGCGTCGACGGCGTGCTCGCCTCATTTGCGGCAGATGGCGCTGCCACCGCCATCCGGACGCTAGCAACCGCTTACGTCCCCTTCCCGGCTTCCTTGCGTATTGACCTGATGGCCTTGCAGGCGCCGGGCGACAACGAAATTCATCGGGAGGCAATGGCGGCCAACGAACTGGCGCAGCACTATGCGGACTGCGTTGCGCAGTTGTTGGTACAGTCGAATCTCGAGCATAGAGCGGTGGCGGCGATCGGTGCGCACGGACAGACCATCCGCCATCGGCCCGAATCAGGGTATACCCGGCAAACCAACAACCCTGCGCTGCTGGCGGAGCTGACCGGCATTGATGTAATCGCCGACTTCCGCAGCCGCGACATCGCGGCGGGAGGCCAGGGGGCGCCACTGGTGCCGGCTTTTCATCAGGCGGTTTTTGCCAAGCCAGGTGAAATCCGCGTCGTTGTGAACATCGGTGGCATTGGCAATATCAGCGTATTGGAAAATGGCGAAAAGGTGACCGGCTTCGACACTGGCCCCGGTAACGTCCTGATGGATGCATGGATCGCGCAGCACCTTGGGTACGCGTACGATGCGGACGGCGCCTGGGCCGGGAGCGGAAAAATTATTCCGGCGCTGCTCAACGAATTGCTGGATGAGCCTTTTTTCAAGCTGCCTCCGCCGAAGAGCACTGGCCGCGACTTGTTTCATTCGACCTGGCTTGCCGGCAAGCTGGCACTGTTCCCGAATGCCACGCCGGTCGACGTGCAGGCGACGCTCGCAACATTCACTGCAACTACGCTGGCGGATGCAATTGCCGCGCATGCGCGAGGGGCCGACGCCGTCTACGTTTGCGGCGGCGGCGCATATAACACACACCTGATGGGCAAATTGCAGGATGCTCTCGCCGATCGCGGGCACCAGGCGACCGTACAGTCCACCGACGCGCTGGGCATTTCACCCAACCATGTCGAGGCGCTTGCCTTCGCATGGCTTGCACGTCGCCATATGGAACGCAGCCACGGCAATCTTCCCGCGGTCACGGGAGCGAAAGACTTGCGCGTCCTCGGCGCGTTATACCCCGGCTGACTGACCGTAAGGGCCCGCCGACTGCTTGCTGAACGCGTTCCTCGTGACGACCTCGATTGTTATTTCCTTGCTCGACACGTAGTAAGGCTTGTGGTCGGCATCGGCGAAAAGCAAGCGCAGCGAGTGTTTTCCGACCGGCAGTTCAAGCGTGGCTTCGGTTTCGCCTTTGCCGTAATGCCGGTATTTTTCGGTGAACGGGATCGCCTTCAGCATCATTTCATTGGAGAGCTTCTCGTCGATCAGCAGATGGTGATGCCCGGTATTGGCGATCTTGACACCTGCGTGGGCCACGCCCATGCCAGTCAATCCGAAGGCAATACGAAACGGCGAAGTGACCTTGTCACCATCACGCAAATTAACGAAATAGACGGATTTGGCCTCATTGACCAGGGGCCTTGTGCGTTCTGCCGCCGTATTGGCCGCACAGATATCCATCATCGCCCTGGCGTCTCCGCACCCAGCGTTTGTGCCACTGGCGCCTTAGATCCTGCGATTAACGTCAATAGCAACGTCAGCGAAACCCCATATCGGCAACATAGACGCATTACAACCCTCCCACGGTATTCGGTAGGAAATGCTGCTCAGGGAATATCGTATGCGGTTGATTAGCGGAAATAAAAAAAGCGCAAGATGTCTGCGCTTTTTTGAGGAATGTTGACGGTTAGACGGAGAAGGAAGACCCGCAGCCGCAAGTGGTAGTTGCATTCGGATTCTTAATCACGAATTGTGCACCTTCGAGATCATCCTTGTAATCGATCTCGGCACCGAGCAGGTACTGGTAGCTCATCGAATCGATCAACAGTTGGACCCCGTTCTTGGCCATGGTGAAATCATCTTCATTGGTGATTTCGTCAAAGGTAAAACCGTACTGGAAACCGGAACATCCCCCGCCCTGCACGAATACACGCAGTTTCAGGTCGGGATTACCCTCTTCCTCAATCAGTTGAGCTACTTTCGACGCAGCGCTATCGGAGAAGAGGATCGGGTCGAGCGTTTCGGTAACAGCATTCATTTCGGACTCCTGGGAGCAAACAACAATGACTCAATTATAGACCTTTAGCGCTCGTCACGTATTAGACAAGGCCAGCTTGAGCACCGGCTCACCAAGTTGATCATGTGCTAATTTGCCCGATACCAACGCGCCGCCGTGCATTTCAAGTGCTTTGTAATGTACATCACCTGTTATGCGGGCTTTCGGCTGTAATTCAAGCAGTTCGGTGGAATGAACCGGCCCGACAATTTCGCCGTTCACGACGAGATGCGCTACCCGCACTTCACCTTCGACTTTTGCATGCTCGGAAATGACCAGCATGCTGTCCTCATCGGCATCGGCGGTTACGTTGCCTTTGACATGGCCGTCGATACGAAGGCCGCCCTTGAAATGCACATTTCCTTCGATGCGGGTAGATATGCCAATCAGGCTATCGATCGTACTTTTGGTTTTGCGGCCTAACATGTTGGCTCACTCCTTTACAGATTCGCGGATTGTTGCACCCGTATTTGCCCCTTTTCGAGCACACGCGCCTGGACCGTCTTGACCAACGCTCCTTCCGGAAGGGTCAACACGCCCTCCAACCGCTGGTAATGCTTGAAGCCCAATTTGAATTTGTCGTGCTCGTTCGAATTTGCCTCTGGGAAAATCATCATAGCATTATTGCCGCCTTGAACAACCGATACAGCCAGCTGCAATGTGCCTTGAAACATACGGTCTCCATTTCCACCTTGCATGATCAACAATCGATAGCGCAATTGGCCCGGCGCGACCTGATCAATTTTCAGCCGGCGGATGGAAATCCCCAGCGGGCCGGTCGCCGTAGGTAGAAGACTTTCAAAAAACGCAAGATCTTCCTTAAGCCTGATGTTTTCAACTTCAAGCGCCTTCACCTGCGCGGCGAGCTGTTTCTGCGCCGAGCGCTCGATGTTGAGCTGACTCTCGGCCGAATTGGCCGTCGTGGAATATTGGTCGCGCTCACTGCTGAGCTTCTCGACCTGTTCCTTGTACTTATCCAGCTCATCTCTCGACGAGTCCAGGGGAGCACCGGGCAAGCCGCGTCCCATGTCAAATGTCCACATTGCCGTTGCGCCGGCCAAGCCAAGGACCGCAGCGACGAACAACAGTCGCATCGGCCAAGGCAATTGCGTCCTGACGGCCATTCTCGGCGAGGAAATCGAAAGGCGCCGAAACCAGAGTCTCAGCTTCATGGAATTGAACATGGGTGCGGGATGTGCCATGAGCAGTTATCGGATACTCGGACAGTAACTTAAGGCAATACTGGAATGTGCATTAATCCAGCGGATTCTTCAAGCCCGAACATAATGTTCATGCACTGCACGCCCTGCCCTGCCGCGCCCTTCACGAGGTTGTCTTCCACCACGAGGATGACCAGCAGATCCCCGTTTCCCGGACGGTGTACGGCGATCCGCAGTTTGTTCGACGCACGTACCGAACGCGTTTCCGGATGACTGCCGGGCGGCATGACGTCAACAAACGTTTCACCCTTGTAGTGGTTCGCGTACAACGCCTGGAAATCGGTATCGCGCGCCTCCGGCAATATCGTCGCATAGAGGGTCGAATGGATACCCCGGATCATCGGCACCAGATGTGGAACGAAGGTCAAACCCACCTGACGACCTGCAATCGCCTGCAGACCCTGCGTCGTTTCGGGCAAGTGGCGATGTCCCTTTACGCTGTAGGCTTTGAAATTGTCGGCGGCCTCGGCCAACAACGTACTCACCTCAGCTTTGCGTCCCGCGCCGGACACGCCGGATTTGCAGTCGGCGATCAGCGTGCCTTCGTTAACCAACGGCTTGCCTTGAGCCAGCAACGGCGCGTAACCCAATTGCATCGTCGTCGGATAGCAACCCGGCAAACCAATCAGGCGCGCCTTTTTGATCGCTTCGCGATTGACTTCGGGCAGTCCGTACACGGCTTCTTCCAGAAGGTCCGGGCAAGAGTGCGGCATGCCGTACCATTTTTCAAAGGCGGCCGTATCCTTCAGTCGAAAATCGGCTGCGAGGTCGATCACCTTGACGCCGGCTGCGAGCAATTCCCTGGCCTGTGCCATCGCAACGCCGTGCGGAGTAGCAAAAAACACCACATCGCATTCGGTCAACCTGGCTTTTTCCGGGGACGAGAAAGCGAGATCGACAACACCGCGCAACGATGGAAACATATCCGCGACGGGCATGCCGTCTTCCTTCCGCGAAGTGATGGCGGTCAACTGTACATGGGGATGAGCTGCCAACAAACGCAACAATTCGACGCCTGTATAACCAGTGCCGCCGACGATACCGACTTTGATCATGTCTTTTCCTTGCTGAAAACGATGCATCACATTTTAACTTTAACGGGCACTCATCAAGACTGAACGCGCATAAGCCTTGCGAGTAACCAAATGCAAAAAGCCGCCAGGTGCGAACCTGGCGGCTTTTCGATGTGCAGAAAACGCACGCTGTCGCGTAGGTCCTAGCGCTTGGAGAACTGTTTCGCGCGACGTGCTTTGCGCAAGCCGACTTTCTTACGTTCGACTTCACGAGCGTCACGAGTGACAAAGCCCGCTTTGGCCAGTGCCGGCTTCAGGCTTGCATCGTAATCGATCAGTGCACGGGTGATGCCGTGACGCACAGCGCCTGCCTGTCCGGATTCACCGCCGCCATTGACGTTGACCATGATATCGAAGCGTTCGACATTGTCGGTCAGTTCGAGGGGCTGACGAATAACCATCAGACCGGTCTCACGCGAAAAATATTCGTTGGCCGGTTTGCCGTTGACGACGATCTGGCCTGAGCCGGATTTGATGAACACGCGAGCCACTGCACTCTTGCGACGGCCGGTTCCGTAATTGTAGTTACCGATCATGTCTGTTCCTTAGAGTTCGAGTGCTTCAGGTTGCTGGGCCGAGTGCGGATGCGTGCCATCTGCATACACTTTGAGCTTCTTGATCATGGCGTAACCGAGCGGGCCCTTGGGCAACATGCCCTTGACCGCTTTCTCGAGCGCGCGCCCCGGAAAACGCTGTTGCATTTTCTGGAAATTCGTTTCGTAGATACCGCCCGGGTATGTCGAGTGGCGATAGTAAGTCTTGTCCAGCGCCTTGTTGCCGGTCACGCGCAGTTTGCCTGCGTTGATGACGATGATGAAATCGCCCGTGTCGACGTGAGGAGTAAATTCCGGTTTGTGTTTGCCGCGCAGTCGGAGTGCCACTTCGCTGGCAACACGTCCGAGGACTTTGTCCGTCGCGTCAATCACTAACCACTTGCGCTTGACCTCGTGGGTTTTAGCGGAAAAGGTTTTCATGATGACTTCCTGATGAAGATTTAATACGCTCAAATTGGTGGTTCCGCCGGCCATCATTCCGTGGAATGCTTTTGCGGACTCTGCCTTGTTGTCTTTTCCTGAGCGAACGGAAAGCCCGAAAGTATAGCCTTTTCAAAGACTTGGCGTCAAACTTAATATAGGAAATGTTGCAAAGGCCCCGTGGGACGGGTTAGGGCTGGGCCATACAGATGCCTTTGTTTCATGGCGCCTCCCCCGAAAAAAAACCCGAAGCGGTTAGGCTTCGGGTTCAAATCCACACCAAAGGAGGAGGGTGGAGGAGACATTGGCTAGCCATCACAGCAATACATGTAACAGCCAGCAACTAAAGTATAGGGCAAATTATTGTGCAACGCAAGATAAAGTCGTTAATGTCATCGATTTCATGCCCATCTGCAGCCAAGATCCTGCTAAATTTCACATGTTGAATCGCGCCCACGGAAATTGAAGTGATTGAATTTAATGCCGCGCCATTGGCGACTCCGTATCGATCGTAAATTGGGATTGTCAGACCAGTTACAATATGGGCATCAATAAACTGAGTGAGAAATTTGATGGAATGCACAGTGCGCTGGACTGGTTTGTCCGGCATGACTTTTATGGCGGAGACCAGCTCCGGACATGTCGTCACCATGGACGGCGCTCCGGAAGGCGGAGGCCGCAACCTTGCGCCCCGCCCGATGGAACTTGTGCTGGCGGGAACCGGCGGGTGCACCGCGTACGACGTGGTTTTAATTCTTCGGAAAAGCGGCCAGGATATTCGCGGATGCGATGTCACGCTTAAATCGGAGCGCGCGGAAAAGGATCCGAAGGTTTTCACCAAGGTCCATTTTCACTTTACCGTGCGTGGCAGGAATCTGAAGCCGAACGTTGTAGAGCGCGCAATCAAGTTGTCCCACGAAAAATACTGCTCGGCCTCCATCATGATGGAGAAAACCGCCGAGCTGACACACTCGTTCGAAATCGTTGACGACCTGGAACAGAACCCCGGTAGTTGATATATCCCGGACTACCGCCTACAGATAGTAAGCGGTAGTCGTCATGACCTTGGACATCGCCTGCATCGCTTTTCGTATTGGTAAAGGCGTGTTGGCGGCACCCATCGAATGCGCGGCCGCTCCATGGGCCGCCTCATCCAGACGCATCTGCTCAACAATCGCCCTCGACTTTTCGTCCTGCGCGGGCAAGCGGTTGAGATGACTCGCGAGATGCGCTTCGACCTGCCGTTCCGTCTCGACCACGAATCCGAGGCTGCGCGCATCGCCTGAGCGTGCAGCAATCGCTCCAAGCGCATAAGCGCCCGCATACCAGAGCGGGTTCAACACACTCGGCTGCGAACCGAGCTCCTGCAGCCGCTGCGCCGTCCATGCCAGATGATCCTCTTCTTCACGCCCTGCCTCCGCGAACTGCTGCCTCATAGCGTCGTCTTTTGCAAACCGGCCTTGCGCATCGTACAACGCCTGGGCGCACACCTCGCCTACATGATTTACCCGCATCAAGCCTGCGCTATGACGCTTCTCTTTCTCATTCAGCATGTTGTCTGCAACACGCGAGGCAGGACTCGGCCTTGAAGCCGAAGCCACACCAGACATTACGCGGAGCGCCTTATCTACTCCCACAATGAAATCATCGAGCCGAAACATTGTTGCCCTTCTTTTAAAGATTGTTTAAGTAGCCATGAACCGAATTTTACTGAATTGACAACGTCAAGATCGAAATATTCCACTAAGACCGCTTAGTATCAGATTGATAATTTTTGCCATATTCCGATATCAAATTGATATTGTTTGTTGTATGAACACCACATATATGTCTGTCAAAAGCACTATAAGCCAAATTCTCTTTGCTCTAGC
>JBBWZW010000179.1:0-13309 GCA_039649305.1 Burkholderiales bacterium | reverse complement strand
GGACTATCGATCAGCAGTCACTGCGCTACACAAATGCGCACGACGGGATTGTAGAGAAGTATGGACAGGCGAATAAGCCCGAAATGCACAACAGGTTGTTTCGTATTTGAAAACAATCTACCGGTATTTACAAAAGATTGTTACTGGCAGTGGAAGGTATTGAGGAGTGATGGGAGATGAATGGCTTTACCCACGACCGTTCCTCGCTATATCAGCCGAGGAACGGCGCAGGGCTTTACGAAAATTTCGTGAAGTCCGGTTTACGCTTTTCAAAGAAGGCAGTGAATGCTTCCTTCGCTTCCGGCGCCCCGAGCATTTCGCCAAAGTGCTTGTTCTCTTCCTGCATGCGGGCAGTGATGGCGGCGGCCTGATCGCCCTTCATCAATCGTTTTGTCGCGCGCAGGGAGGATGCGGGCAATGCGACCAGCTTTGCCGCCTGTGCCTGGGCGAATGCGGGCAGGTCGCTAGCGGGAACGACTTTGCTGACGAAGCCCATCTGCAGCGCCTCCTGCGCGGAGAACGGTTCGCCCAGCAGCAGTTTCTCCGCAGCGCGCTGATTGCCGACGAGTTGCGGCAGCAGCATGCTCGATGCAAACTCAGGACACAATCCGAGCTGAGTGAACGGCATGGAAAACTTCGCGTTGTCCGCCGCGTACACCAGGTCGCAGTGCATCAGCATGGTAGTGCCGATCCCGATTGCAGCGCCTGACACTGCAGCCACCACCGGCTTGCTCGCGCTACTGAGCGCTCGCATGAATTGCGTGACGGGCCGATCGCTACCGGCCGGCGGCGGATTCCTGAGAAAATCGTCGAGGTCATTCCCCGCCGTGAAAATTTCTGGTTTGCCGCTGATCAGGATGGCGCGTACCGCGGGATCGCCCTCGCCGTCCTTCAGCGCGTCGGCCATGATCTGGTACATCGCCGATGTGATCGCATTCTTCTTTTCCACGCGATTGAACTCAATCGTGAGGATGCCGTGAGCCTTGCTGGTTTCAATATCCATCTCGTCTCCTTTCAGGATTTTTTATCGCGCCGGAAGCGGCAACAAAAAACCGCACAGCTTGTGACCGTGCGGTTTTTTGCTTTCATCTACCGGATACCCTTACATGCGCTCGAAAATGCCGGCCGCGCCCATGCCGGTGCCGACACACATCGTCACCATGCCGTACTTCAGATTCCTGCGCTGCAGCGCATGCACCACGGTTGCAGAACGGATCGCGCCGGTCGCGCCAAGCGGGTGGCCCAATGCAATTGCGCCGCCCATCGGATTAACCTTGGACGGATCGAGACCGAGATCCTGGATCACCGCAAGGGATTGCGCAGCGAATGCTTCGTTCAGCTCGAACCAGTCGATCTGGTCCTGGGTGATGCCAGCCGCGCGCAATGCGGCGGGGATCGCTTCTTTCGGACCGATGCCCATGATTTCGGGTGGTACGCCGCGTACCGCAAACGAAGCGAAACGCGCCAGCGGTTTCAGGTTGAACTGCTTCAGGATTTTTTCGCTGACGAGTATCAGTGCGCCCGCGCCGTCGGAAGTCTGCGAGCTGTTACCAGCGGTAACCGTGCCCTTCGCGGCAAACACCGGCTTGAGCTTGCCGAGCACTTCGAGACTGGTATCGGCACGCGCGCCTTCATCCTGGCTCACGGTGCGGGTCTTGATGTCGATCTGCCCTGTTGCGAGGTTGGGGAAGCGTTCGATGATTTCGACCGATGTCATCTCATCGTTGAATTCGCCGGCCTGCTGTGCAGCAATAGCCCTGCGATGCGATTCGAGCGAGAACTGGTCTTGCGCTTCACGCGACACCTTCCATTGCTGCGCGACCTTCTCCGCCGTCAGGCCCATGCCGTAGGCCATGCCGATATTTTCATCCTTGAAGATGCCCATGTTCATCGATGGGTGATGTCCCATCATCGGCACCATCGACATCGACTCGGCGCCGGCAGCGATCATCACATCGGCCTGGCCGACGCGGATACGGTCAGCTGCCATCGCAACTGCCGTAATGCCGGATGCGCAATAGCGGTTGACGGTGACACCGCCGACGCTCTTCGGTAGGCCGGCCAACAGCACAGCCATACGCGCCAGGTTCAGGCCCTGCTCCGCTTCCGGAAATGAGCATCCCACGATCGCGTCTTCGATCAGCTGCGGATCGAGATTCGGCACTTGCGATACCGCCGACTGGATCGCGCGCACCAGCAGGTCGTCCGGACGAACGTTCTTGAACATGCCGCGCGGCGCCTTGCCTATCGGGGTGCGGGTGGCAGCGACAATATAAGCGTCTTGAAGTTGTTTGGTCATTGTTTGCTCCTGTCCTGTTTTTCTCCCTCCCCTTCAAGGGAGGGTTGGGGTGGGGATGGGTATCTCAGCCCTGCCCTACTCCGTTCTCTCCCTCCCCTTGAAGGGGAGGGAGTTTGCTAGTTGCGCACCGGTTTGCCGGTTTGCATCATGCCCATGATGCGCTCTTGCGTTTTCGGATTGTTCAGCAGCTCCATGAACGCCTTGCGCTCCAGGTCGAGCAGCCATTGTTCATCGACGATGCTGCCCTGCTCAATCTCGCCGCCGCTGACGATCTCCGCGATCATCGAGCCGAGCTTGTAATCGTGGGCCGAGATGAAGCCGCCGTCACGCATGTTGACGAGTTGCGCCATGATGGTCGCCATGCCGTAGCGGCCAACCACCGGCACCCGTGCTTTCAACGGTGGACGATAGCCCGCGTCGAACATCGCGCGCGCTTCGACCTTTGCGACGTGAAGCAATTCATAAGGGTTGAAAACGATCACGTCGTCGGCCTTCAGGTAACCCATGTTCTTTGCTTCCAGCGCGGACTTGGACACATTCGCCGTCGCTGCATTCGTGTAGTAGTTCTTCAGGAATTGCAGTATGTCGTTGCCCTTGGCATCGGCCGCTGCGCGCACGGCAATTTCCTTCAGGCCGCCACCCGCCGGGATCAGGCCAACGCCGACTTCAACCAGTCCGACATAAGATTCGATGGAGGCAACGCGCTTGGACGCGTGCATCATCAGCTCGCAACCGCCGCCTAACGCAAGACCAGCCACTGCGGCGACTACCGGGACGTTTGCATATTTCAGTGCCTGGTGCGCCTGCTGCAGCTTCGCCACTTCCGGCTCGATCGCCTTGACGCCGCCCGACATGAACACCGGCAGCATCGATTGCAGGTCGGCGCCGGCGGAGAATGCGCCGCCTTCAGCCGCATCCGCATTCCAGAGCACCAGTCCCTTGTAATTCTTTTCAGCTTCGTCGATCGCTTTTGCCAGGCCATTGATGACGCCCTGCCCGATCACGCCCATCTTGGTCTTCAGCGACAGGACCAGAACGTCGTCACCCTGATGCCAGATGCGTACCGAATCATCTTCAAATACCGTCGTGCCACCGGTTTTCGCATCAACTCCGCCCTCACCGAGTACCGGTGCGCGGAATGCCTGACGCTGATAAACCGACAGCGTGGAACGCGGCACAGTGGTTTTCCTCGAGGGCGACCACGATCCTTCCGGAGTGTGCACACCGGTGCGTCCATCGAACACCCAAGCCGGCAGCGGCGTATTGGTCAGCGCCTTGCCTGCTTCGATGTCTTCCTGCACCCATGCGGCGACCTGTTGCCAACCGGCGGCTTGCCAGTTCTCGAATGGACCTGTTTTCCAGCCGAAGCCCCAGCGCATCGCGAAGTCGACGTCGCGCGCATTGTCGGCGATCGATTCCAGGTGCACCGCGATGTAATGGAACGCATCGCGAAAAATCGCCCACAGGAACTGCGCTTGCGGATTGCCGGACTCACGCAGGGTCTTCATGCGCTTGACCGGGTCCTTCTCTTTCAGGATGCGGCCGATGATGTCGTCGGCCTTTTTTCCGCCCGCCACATAGTCGTTCGTGACCGGGTCGAGGCGCAGAATGTCCTTGCCTACCTTCTTGTAGAAGCCGGCGCCGGTCTTCTGGCCGAGCGCACCTGCGCCCACCAGCTTCGCCAGCACATCGGGTGTTTTGTAAATCGCGGCGAACGGATCGTTCGGCAGGGTGTCCTGCATGGTCTTGATCACGTGGCCCATCGTATCCAGGCCGACCACGTCCGCGGTGCGGAAGGTGCCGGACTTCGCGCGACCCAGCTTGGCGCCGGTCAGGTCATCCACCACGTCGACTGACAGGCCGAATTTTTCAGCTTCGTGGATGGTTGCCAGCATGCCGAAGATGCCGACGCGATTGGCGATAAAGTTCGGCGTGTCTTTTGCACGCACCACGCCTTTGCCCAGCGTCGTGGTCAGGAAGCCTTCCAGCTGGTCCAGGATCTCGGGACGCGTGGACACGGTCGGAATCAATTCGACCAGGTGCATGTAGCGCGGCGGGTTGAAGAAGTGCACGCCGCAGAAGCGCGATTTCAGGTCGGCGTCGAAGCCTTCAGACAGCGCGGTAATCGACAGGCCGGAGGTGTTGGATGCGAAAATGGTATTGGGCCCGATGTGTGGCGCGACTTTCTTGTACAGGTCGTGCTTCCAGTCCATCCGCTCGGCGATCGCTTCGATGATCAGGTCGCAGTCCTTCAGCAGCTCGAGGTTGTCTTCGTAGTTGGCGACTTCAATCAGCGCGGCGTCATCCTTGTTGCCGAGCGGCGCGGGGCTGAGCTTTTTCAGGTTTTCGATGGCGCGCAGGACGATGCCGTTCTTCGGACCTTCTTTGGCAGGCAGGTCGAACAATACGACGGGGACTCTGGCATTCACACAGTGGGCGGCGATCTGCGCGCCCATCACGCCTGCGCCTAGCACGGCGACTTTTTTGACGATGAAATTGGACATGGAGTATTCCTTTGAATTCGGTGCGTATGTCTCCTTCCCACGGGGAAGGAGTATCCAGGCTTTTTTAGAACAGATCAGCTTCGAGCGCCGTCAGATTCGACGCGCCCGAACGTGCCTGTCGAATCAGCATCGCCGTTTCCGGCAACAGGCGTGCGAAATAGAAGCGCGCGGTCGCCAGCTTCGCTTTGTAGAAGGTGCCGCCGGAGTCCTGCTTCGCCAACGCGATCTTAGCCATTTGCGCGAAGAAGTAAGCGAACACGAGATGACCAGCCACACGCAGGTAAGGCACAGCGGCCGCACCGACTTCGTCCGGATTCTGGAAAGCCTTCATGCCGATTTCCATCGTCAGCTTGGTGACCTTCTCGCCGAGGTCAGCCAGTGGCGTGATGAATTCCGCCATCGCTTCATCGGTGCCGTTTTCTTCGACGAACGCCTGCACTTGCGCACCGAACTTGCGCAGCTTCGCACCGTTGTCCATCAATACCTTGCGGCCCAGCAGATCGAGCGACTGGATAGTGTTGGTGCCCTCATAAATCATGTTGATGCGAGCATCGCGCACGTATTGCTCCATGCCCCATTCGGCGATATAGCCGTGGCCGCCGAACACCTGCATCGCTTCAGAAGTCGCGATCCAGCCGTTGTCGGTGAGGAAGGCCTTGATGATCGGTGTCAGCAACGCGACCTGGTCGGCCGCATCCTTGCGCACTTCTTCATCCGGATGATGCAGTTCCTTGTCGATCTGCAGCGCGACGTACGAACTGAACGCGCGGCCACCTTCTGCATAGGCCCGCGCTGTCAGCAGCATGCGGCGCACGTCGGGGTGGACAATGATCGGGTCAGCCGGCTTATCCGGTGCTTTGGCGCCGGACAGGCTGCGCATTTGCAGGCGGTCCTTCGCATAGACCACGGCATTCTGATAAGCGACTTCGGTCAGGCCGAGCGATTGCATGCCGACGCCGAGGCGCGCTGCATTCATCATGACGAACATCGCATTCAGGCCCTTGTTCGGCTCGCCGATCAGCCAGCCGGTAGCGGCATCCATGTTCATCTGGCAGGTGGAATTGCCGTGGATGCCCATCTTCTCTTCGATCGCGCCGCAGAAAATGTTGTTGCGCTCGCCCGGCGTGCCGTCGGCCTGAGGCAGGTATTTCGGCACCACGAACAACGAGATGCCCTTGGTGCCCGAAGGCGCGCCCGGCAGGCGCGCCAGCACCAGGTGAATGATGTTGGCCGACATCTCATGTTCGCCGGCGGAAATGAAGATCTTGCCGCCGGTTATCTTGCAGGAACCGTCAGCTTGTGGCTCAGCCTTGGAGCGCAACATGCCAAGGTCGGTGCCGCAATGCGGCTCGGTCAGGCACATGGTGCCGGTCCACTCGCCCGACACCAGCTTCGGCAGGTACAACGCCTTCTGTTCCGGCGTGCCGTGCTCATGCAGCGCTTCATACGCGCCGTGCGACAGGCCAGGGTACATGGTCCATGCCTGGTTCGCGGAATTGAGCATCTCGTAGAACGAATTGTTCAGCACGATGGGCAAACCTTGTCCGCCGAATTCCGGATCGGCGGACAAGGAAGGCCAGCCCGCTTCCACATATTGCTTGTATGCCTCCTTGAAGCCGGCCGGCGTCTGAACCACGTGCGTTTCCTTGTCGAGGCGGCAGCCTTCGCGGTCTCCGGCATGGTTCAATGGGAACACGACTTCGGATGCGAATTTGCCACCCTCTTCCAGCACCTGGTTGATGATGTCGGCATCGACGTCAGCGTGCCTCGGCAGCTGCTTCAACTCATCCTGTACATTCAACAGCTCGTGCAATACGAACTGCATATCGCGCAACGGGGCGACATATTGACCCATGATTGTTCCTCCTGAACCTTGAACTGATTAAGCTGTTTTTCTAACAGCGGATTTTGAATTTTGTTTTGCGGCAGCTTTGTCGCTTTCGTCCGGCTGCGGGTTTCGATAGCTCTGGATCAAGCGGTCAAACCCGAACTCCGCCCGGCTGACGCTGCCGGGCATCTTCAAGAAGCGTGCGTCGTGATGCAAGGCGAGGATCAGCCCATACATTTCGTACACCAGCTGGTCCGGATCGGTTTCCGGCCGCAGATGGCCCGTTTCTATGGTTTGCATGACGCAGCGGCGCAACGCCCCTTGCCACGCAAGGACCATGGCGGCCAATTTTTCGCGGATCGCGCCGGGGCGGTCGTCATATTCGACCGCACCACTAATGTAGATGCAGCCGGAAGCGATTTCCTTCGACACTCGCCCGACCCAGCCGGCGAACATCGCCTGCAGCCGGGGCAAACCGCGCGCCTTCTCCATGGCGGGATAGAACACTTCCTGTTCGAAGTGATCGTGGTACAGCTTCACTACTTCAATCTGCAAATCCTCGCGGGAGCCGAAATGCGCGAACACGCCGGATTTGCTCATGTTCATTTTGTCGGCAAGCAGGCCGATCGTCAGGCCTTCGAGACCGTCGCGACTGGCCAGATCGAGCGCCACGTCCAGGATCGCGGCACGCGTCTGTTCGCCTTTGCGCATAAATTTGGTTGTCGGGTCGGTAAGCTTGGTAACCACGGAAATCCTGTTCAAACACGGGAGAATAACTGAAACGAACGCTCGTACTATTATCTACTAAATTGGAAAAGTCAAACGAGAACTTAGAGGCGGAATTCTATTTGCAGTATGCAATACCCACTCAGGAACCCGACTTGTCGATCTGGCGCCTGTCCCGCTTGGTTGGCCGGCCCTTGAGCGCTGAGGTCGGCTCGCGGAAAAACCGCCTTTGCTCCGATTCTTGTTGCCGCTTGGCGATGCTCTTCACGGTTTCTTCATAAAGTGCCTGTGCGATCGTCGCGGAACCCCGTTTTTCGGCCAGGTCCTTCACCAGGACTTCCCACTCGGTCGAACCATTGTCTATGTCGAGGGTGTCGCCGATTTTGACCGCGCGCGCCGGCTTCACGCGGTCGCCGTTCAGGCGCACCTTGCCGCCGTCGACGGCGTCGGTAGCCAGTGAGCGGGTTTTAAAGAAACGTGCGGCCCAAAGCCACTTGTCGATACGGACTGCTTCACTCATGGTTTCATTCTTTGCATTGATGAACGGGTGCTATCCGCATTGCTGTTAAAGCAATGGCTGATCGGGTCAGTATAGAGGAAATCAGGCTGGCCCCCGGACAGCGGGGACCAGCCTGCAAGCGCCGAAAATCCGGGGCTCAATGCACGGTGGGGGCCTGGCCCGCAGCGGAGGGGGCTGCCATGCCCAGCGTCGCCTCCTCCAGCCAGCCCTGTACCGATTGCAAGTGAATGCGCTCTTCGTTGCGGGCCGACTCGAAGTCACTGGTCATGGCATTTAGTCCATTATTCTCGGCGAGTGCGATCAGGTGATCCCAACCGAGGTTGTCGGTCATTTCAGCGACCAGTATTGCATGCAGCGATTGCGCGAGCGTGGTGCGTGGATCGGTTAATACTTGCATCAGGCCCATCGCTTCAACCCCGGCCACATCGGCACAGGGCGTTTGCGCGGTGGGATCTCCGCCGACCGACTGGATCGCGTCCGCGAGCAGCGAGAAATGACGCATCTCGTCATTCCTGATTTTCAACAAGTCGTCCCGCGTCATGCTGGGCGTGCCTGACTTCGCCGCATCGAACTTGCTGATCAATGCATCGTACAGCCGCGTCCCGGTTCGCTCGAACGCAAGACGTTCGCCCAGTTTGTCGAGCAACACTTCAGGCTGGTCACCGGTCAGTTTCGCTGTGACCGTTGATACGGCGCCACGCAAAGTGGCGGGGATGGGTACCGAACCAATCGGATCCGAATTCGTAATAAAGGTTTTGCGCAGGTCCGCCAAGGCGGATGCATCGCCCGGCGGTTCCGGCGCGGCCGACTCCACGTCCCTCTGCAATTCACTCGCATCGAACGGCGACATCTGGATGCCGGTGCGATTCAGACCAAGTTGTGTTTCCTCTTTCATCGCTATTCCTTTCGCTTGCTTATACCGCAACCGCAATTTTGCGACTCAGTTCCGTGCCGGGCGCCCACACATAGCCGGCCGCAACTGCTTCACTCGGCGATCCTTCCGCATTGACCATTTTCCGGTAATCGACAGTGCGCTGGCTCTCGTCCTTCCTGTCGACATATTGCGTTCCCTTCGCGCTCAGGTTGACCTCTTTCGCCAGTGTCTGGCGTATGAAGTCGCGGTTACTCGCGAATGGAATCGGCTCAGGTAAATCGCCCGGCAGGATCTCCATCGGATCACGCTTCTCATACTGCTTGAACAATTCGGCCACATGATGGAAGTGCCCGAGTTCGTAGTCGAGGAAACGCTCCCACACTGCCTTGATCCGTGGATTCGTTTCCTGCTCCACACAGCTGTAGTAGTTGTAGACCTCGGTTGCTTCATGCAGCAGCCATTCCTCGAGCAGCGTCTGCTTCGGGTCGAGCATGGATTCATATTGCGTCACATGCTGTTCTTCAATCGATGCAATTTCGGCGTACAGCATGCGTGCCGCCGGATCTGCGAACTGGGGACCTATATTCAAATAGTATTGATTGACCTGGAACTCGGCGCTGACGATCGTCAGTGCGTGCAATTTCGTCAGGGGCGCCGCTTTAGTGCAATCGTAAGGCTCCCGCAGATCGTCCTCGGGCGCGCGGTGTTCCAACGCGGTAGGCCGTCCCGGCAGGATGTCGGTGTAACTCTGGAGTATGTTGTTGGGGTCCTTGCCCTCCATCCGATCAAGCAAAGCCGAATAGCGATAGAGATGATCGAAGTCTTCGAGCAAACCGAACCGATACGTCTGCGCAAGATAGGGATCGGGTTCGCGCTGTGCGACGGATGCGGTGACCTCGATCGCGGTCTGCTCATACGCGATCGTTATTTCAAGCGGCGAATGATCGGGTCCCAGCATCCAGTTGACTGTCGTCGCCTGATGCTGCTCGGCGCGGCGCACATTGGCAAGGGGTACCCGCAATTCACCGCTCCTTCTTTGCGCGAAATGCTGGAAGCGCTGCGCTTCCTGTTCGATCCCGTTCATCAGGATGATCCGGTCGCGGGTGAACGCATCGTCGTCCAGCTTGCTGATCGGCTTGCCGGTCATGTCGCGCCAGGTGAAGCGCTGCTGGTCAATGGGGGTGCCTTTCGAGCTATAGATGTTGAAAGCCATTGCTTGCTCCTTTCCGTTCTAACGTTGCGCAAAGAGAAGCACGAAAGGGCCGCAAGTTTCATGCCGATGGCCTTGCGCGACGGGGACATGGAGCCAGCGGTACTTTTTACACCGCGGGCGTAAGGGTTACAGCAGCACACCCGGCAGCGCCCGCGTCGTGAATCACATCTGGACTTTTCGATGCTCTCCCAGTGCTTCCGGACTGCCGGTCACCATCGCCTTTGCAAGTCCAAACAACCGTTTGGCAACGCTGCCTGGCGCATCCCAATACTCGGCGTGGCTGATGGTCACTTTCAACAACGCAACGTCGGGGTCGTCCACGCCTTGCGGGAACCACGGCTGGACCATGGGCGTCCACAGCAGCTTCATTTTCTCCTTGTCGCGCACCACCTGGGCCACGCCGGAGATCGATAGGAAGTGGTGCTTCTCGATATGCTCGAAACTGAGATTGACGTCCCGGTGATGCTCGCATTCCCCCACTTTTTCCGACGACAATGAAGTAAAGAACCAGAGGTCGCCGTTGGAATCCATTTGGGCCGTTGACATCGGCCGGCTGCGCAAGCAACCGTCACCTTCTTCCGTCGTCAGCATTGCGATCCTGATTTCATCGACCAGCTCCGCCACCCGTTGAAGTTCGTCGCTCCTTTGAATTTGCACGTCCATGGATATCTCCTTGATGGCAATTGACATCCTCCCCTGCCTGAAGGGAAGGGATTCCTACGGCGCTATGCCTTGGCGACGTAACCGCAGCATGGGCAGGTCCGGCTGGTGTTCTGCGGTGGCACGGCGATGAGATGACCACCATTCCACGCCAGTTTGCAAACCAGCTGACGCCGAAACTCATACCAGGCTTGATCCAGGATGGATTTGTTCAGCCCGGATTTGTTCCGCCATTCCTGCGAGGTGCGTCGGTGCTGCCTGCTGCGGATCCCGACATATTGCGCACCTTCAGATCTCAATACACACTAGCGCGTAGTTTTTGCTGATAGCGGTTGAGGCTTTGTGCAGATCCAGGCGGAACTGGCAGAGTTCGATGGCGAGGATGATCACGTCCATCTGCTGGTGAACTATCCGCCGAAGGTTGCCGTGTCGGCGTTGGTCAATAGCCTCAAAGGGGTATCCGGCCGCCTGGTTCGCAAGACAATGATGACGTCCTTGCAAAGACAATGTTCCGCCGCGTGCTACTTCGTTGCAACACCGGATGACACCTGGCGCATCTCGCTGATGATGAGCGCGGCAATCACCAACGCACCGCCGGCAAGTCCGCGCCACCCGAGCATTTCATTCAGCAACAGCCATCCGAACAACGCGGCGAATACCGGCTCCATTGCATAGACGAGGGCAGCCTTGTCGGCAGAGACGTTGCGCTGCGCGATAGCCTGAAGGAACAGGGTTCCGGCTGTGGTCACCACTCCGAGGTATATCAGATTCAGGTAATGTGGTTGCGCCCGCCTGGCAAGCGCCGCGAACTCGCCGCCGCCTGGCGACTGAAACAGCATCCACACGACGGCTGCCGCAGCCATGACTGCAATCTGCGTCGCAGCGAGATAGCGGGCCTCGTGCGTGTTCACGCAACGGGACAGCGCCACCACATATGCCGCATAGGCAAATGCGCACAGTAGCGTAGCGCTGTCCCCGGGCAGATTGCCGCCGCTCTCCCACGACATCAGGCCTATGCCTGCAACAGCGATGCAAGAGGCCAGCAGTATCAGCCATGAGAGCCGGCCGCCGAAGATCAGTCCGAAAAAAGGCACCATCAGCACATTCAGGCTGGTAATGAATGCGCTGCGATTGGAGGAGATGTGCTGCAGTCCATACGCCTGACTGACATAGGATATGAGGGCCAGGACGCCGAGAACGGCTCCGGCGGCCCAGGTCCCGCGCGGCGCCCTGGCCAGGAACGGCAGCACGCAAACTGCGGCGATTAAAAAGCGGAATGCTGAAATCTCGATGCCGTTCAGGTCGGCTACTGCGGACTTCAGGAGCGGAAAGGAGGAGCCCCATACCATGGTCACCAGCAGTAGCAGAGCGACACTCCGATTCATGCCATCCCTTTCAGTCCGTGCGGCCGCCCATGGTAATAATCCAAAATACGCTTTTATAAAACAGATACGCGCCGCCATGCCATGCGCGCCTGTACCACGGGATATTTGCGTAGTCTTCGAGGCGTATGGTGATGCCATCGGCGACCGCACGCTCCAGGTGAGCCCGCAACGCTTGCGAGAATTCGCGCTCCCTGATCACCAGGTTCGCTTCCTGGTTGATCAACAGGCTCAGGCCATCCCAGTTGCTGGAACCCACGGTACTCCACTCGTCATCCACCACCGCGACCTTGGCGTGCAGCTGGGTTTTGCGGTATTCAACCACCTTGACGCCACTGCGGAGCAACTTCGGGTAGAACGAATGCGCCACGGCGTCCTGCAGACGAAATTGCCCGACCCCGATCAGTAGTGTCACCTCGACGCCGCGCGCAGCAGCGGCCGCGAGGCCATCCCTGAGCTTGCGACCCGGCGCGAAATACGGATTGGCCAGCAGCGCGCTCTTGCGGGCGCTCCCCAACGCCTTGAGATAGGCTTTTTGAATCGTACGTCGATTCCGCAAGTTGTCGCGCACCACCAGGCCGGCAAGCGCCCCGCCCTCTTCGACGCGCAGGTGCGCCGAACGCCGCTCGCGAAACTTCTCCCAGCGGAACCTCAGGTTCAGGCCGCCGAGCAGCATCCATAGCGACTGCACTTCCTCATGGATGGTGGCCACCAGCGGCCCGTTGACGTGCACGCCGAAATCCCAGCGCGGCGCAGGCAAGGGTTCCTCGAAGCCGTCATCGGAGATCAGGTCGTAGTTGATGTTGAGTCCGCCAAGGAAAGCCTGCATCCGGTCGACCACACAGATCTTGCGATGCATGCGGACTACGCCACGCCTGAACCACGCGTTGAAGACGCGATGATTTACGCGCGCTTCCCGGAATTCCCGGTTGAGAACCCCGGATTGCGCGTGGCCGGTGCCAAGCCAGTCGGTCACCACGTTGACCATCACGCCCCGACCGGCGGCACGGATCAGCGCAGCCTTGACCTCGTCACCGGTCCGGTCCGCGGCGAAGATGTAGGTTTCAAGGTAGATTTCGAATCTCGCCGCGTCGATGGCGGCGATCAGGGCTGGGAAGTACGCGGCGCCGGTATGAAGCAGCGTGACCTTGTTATGTGCGGTAAAGTTTACCGAACGCATACGCGAAATGGAACCTCCGACAGTCAGTGTTGGCATTCATTCTACACTGACCTCCTCAGCTTTTATAAGTGAGTGAAAGAATGAAAGCTCAGTCCCTCACCCGCGGCACGGTCTGCGCTTGCA
>JBBWZW010000544.1:0-7241 GCA_039649305.1 Burkholderiales bacterium | reverse complement strand
ACTTTGGTCGAATTTCGTTTCACATACACCAAGAGCGAGCGACCACGAAAAAACGCAGCATGTATATTAGAGAACCTCTAATATACATGCTGCGTTTAGCTTACGGCTTTCGCCATAAGTGCTTGTATCTATTGGTCGGGGCGAGAGGATTCGAACCTCCGACCCCTTGCACCCCATGCAAGTACGCTACCAGGCTGCGCTACGCCCCGACGAGCCTCGCATTATATCAGAGCGATAAGGTTTTCCGCCACGCATCCCATAGGGAAAAATCGCTTAATCGAGCTTTGCGCCTGTTTTCCGGATGATTTCCGACCACTTTTTCGCTTCGGCATTGATGAGCGACCTGAACCTGTCGGGTGAGCCGCCTGCTGGTTCGAGGCCCGCATTGTTGAGTCGCGCCTTTACGTCCGGCGTTTTCAGAGCCGCATCGATCTCGCGATTCAGGCGGTTGACAATATCGGCCGGTGTGCCTGCGGGTACCAGCACGCCGTTCCAGGCGATGGACTCGAATTTCGGCAGGCCTGCCTCGGAAACCGTCGGGATGTCCGGCAGAAGGGAGAAGCGGGTCGCGCCGGTGACGGCGAGGGCCTTCACTTTTCCGCTTTTCACCTGCGGCATGACGACGGTGGCTATCGTGAACAGCATGTGTGTGTCGCCGGCGGCAAGGGACAATGCGGCCGGGGGAGCGCCGTTGAAGGGGACGTGAAGTACATCGATGCCGGCCATGGTCTTGAAGAGTTCGGCTGTCAGATGCGATGAGGATCCATTGCCGACTGATGCGTAGTTCAGCTGGCCGGGATGCGCCTTCGCGTGGGCGATCAGTTCGCTGACGTTTTTCACCGGCAGGTTCGCGCTGACGGCGAGGATGTTCGGCTGCGAGCTGGTGAGGATTACCGGGCTCAGGTCCTTTTGCGGATCGTAAGGGAGTTTGGTGAGGAACTGGGTGAAGGCGAGCGGGCCGTTGAACGATATCAAAATCGTATGGCCGTCGGGTGCCGCCCGGGCTACCTGGCCGGTCGCGATGGTGCCCGATGCGCCTGGGACGTTCTCGACGATGACCGGCTGGGGTAAGCGGTCCTTCAGTTTGTCGCCGACGGTGCGGGCAATGACGTCTAGCGACGATCCGGCGGGGGCGGCGACAATAAATTTGAGCGGCTTGGTCGGCCATGCATCGGCGCACGCGGCGCCGGCGATCATGGTTAATCCGATCGCCGCGAGAAAACTGCGTAACTTCATTTGATTCGTGAGGAAGGAATAAAATAGGGAGCATAGCATCCATCAACGAGTCACCATGCCCATCAAGATCAGCCATCAGTTTGACGCCGGCGTCGTCGAAGTCCTGCGCGCGGAAAACCCCCAAGCCATCGAGCTCAATCTTCGCAAGGATTCCCATGCGGATTTTGCTCAATGGTTTTATTTTCGCTTGCAAGGCGCGCGCGACCAGGCCTGCACTATGCGCGTGATGAACGCGTCGCAGGCGACGTATCCGCAGGGTTGGGAAAACTATCAGGCCGTTGCCAGCTACGACCGGGAGCACTGGTTCCGCGTGCCGACCAGCTACGATGGGAAGGTGCTGACGGTGACGCATACGCCGGAGTGCGACAGCGTGTATTACGCCTATTTCGAGCCGTATTCGTGGGAGCGGCATCTGCAGTTGTTGGGCCGGGCTGAGAATTCGCCGCTGGTTCGCGTGGAGGATATCGGCAGCACGGTGGAGGGGCGCGACATGAACGTGGTGGTGGTCGGAAACCCGGCGGCAGCAAAAAAAGTCTGGGTGATTGCGCGTCAGCATCCGGGCGAGTCGATGGCTGAATGGTTTGTTGAAGGCATGGTTGACGCGCTGATCGATCCGTTCAACCCGGTTGCGCGGCAGGTGCTGCAGCAGGCCGTGTTCTATATCGTGCCGAATATGAATCCAGATGGTTCGGTGCACGGCAATCTACGCACCAATGCCGCGGGCGCTAACCTGAATCGTGAGTGGGTTTCGCCTTCGATGGAAACCAGTCCGGAGGTTTTTGTTGTCAGGAACAGGATTCATGAGTCGGGCTGCGATGTGTTCCTGGACATTCACGGCGACGAGGCGTTGCCGTATGTATTTGTGGCCGGTTGCGAGATGCTGGAGGGATTCACCGAGCAACAGCTGGCCGCGCAACAGTCGTTCCTCGATAATTTCAAACTGGCCAGCCCGGACTTCCAGACGGAATACGGGTATGCCGCAAGTAAATACAGGGAAGACATGTTGAAGCTGGCTTCCAAGTATGTCGGTCATACATTCAAATGTCTTTCGCTCACGCTGGAGATGCCGTTCAAGGACAACGCGAAATTGCCGGACCCGCAAGTCGGGTGGAACGGTGCTCGCAGTGCGCGGCTGGGTGCGGCGATTCTGCAACCTATCCTGCAGGCCGTTGCGCAAGGAAATCCGTGAGCCTCGAAATCGAACGCAAATTTCTCGTCCGCGATCAACAATGGAAGTCGCTGGGGCAGGGCGCGTTGCTACGGCAGGGTTATTTGTCCTCGCAGCCGGATCGCATTGTCAGGGTACGCATTGAGGGTGAGTCGGCGATGTTGACGATCAAGGGGCGTACGGTGGGCGCGACGCGGGGGGAGTGGGAATATCCGATTCCGGTTGAGGATGCGAATTCGTTGTTGAACGAGTTGTGCGAAAAGCCGATTATTGAAAAGTATCGTTATCGCATCCGGCATGAGGGGATGATTTGGGAGGTTGATGAGTTCCTTGGTGATAACGCCGGGCTCGTGGTTGCGGAGATTGAATTGGAGGCGGAAGATCAGGCGTTTGAGAAGCCGCAGTGGGTCGGCGAAGAAGTGACGCACGATGCGCGGTATTTTAATGCGAATTTGTTGAAGCGGCCGTTTAGTAGTTGGTAGTAACGGGTTCCGCGCGTGGGATGGTGCGCGGGGCGCACCAACGGGGCACACCCTACGGAGGTGGATAACTCCCCTCTCCCGCTTGCGTGTCCCGCTTGCGTGGGAGAGGGGAGTCACCCGCGATCAACCGAAACCCGAAAATTTAAGCCCGACAGAACGCTAGTGAAAATGCCCCGTCCCCGCAGGCGCATCTTCCGGCATCTCCGCATGAACCAATTCCGCATCCGGATCAGGATAAAGCGGAGCGCCGCAGTCTTCACAGAACTCCAGGGGGAAGCGCTCGGTATGACGCTTGATGTGAATGATGCCGCATTCGCGCAATAGAGTGAGGATCTCCTCGATCGGCGTCTGTTGTCCGCCCGCGGCGGATTCTTCCGGAGTGAGCAGCACTTCGAGCGACGCTTCGTTGGCTTCTTCCTCGTCTTCCTGTCCATAGAGCGGCCATACCAGGCCGTACACGACGTCGGGACTTTGCCGCACTGTGAAGCCGATGCGGTATTCATCGACACGGCCGCTCAGGGGATCTTCGCTGAAGCTGCCGATGACTGCGCGCAGGCCGTTCGACTCCAGGCCCAGCGTGTGGGTGAGGAAATGCACAGCGGCGCGAATCGATGCGGGGCGGATATATTTGTCGGCTTCGCGGCAGGCGACGTAGTAGGCCTCGGGCAGCAATAGCTCAACGCTGCAGCCCGGCAGCAGTCGCACGATGTTCGGCGTTGCCTGTTCGCTCCATGCGGCCAACGCGGTTAAGCGGTCGGCTGGATTCATCGTCGATTGCCATTGAAAGAGCGGCTCGCCGGCACGGGCGACTACCGTTGCCAGCAAATATCGCGTGTCAGCCAGAAACGGTGCAGTCTCGGGCGGGTTGGCGAGCGGCTTGAGCGGGCCATTGGACAGCGCCGCCTGCGTCATGCGCTGGGTGACAGCAAAGGTTTCGGCATGGCTGCGCGGAAGCTGGTCGATCGCAAACAGGGTAGGCGCCATGGCCACGCGGGTATCGGGGGCCAGCACATGTGCATGCAGGTGCGCGCTAAGCGTCGTCACCGCATCGGCTGGCACGGAGCCGGAGGCGATCGAGAAGCGCGTCCATGCAAGAATCGGAATTGCGATCAGCAAAGCCTGGTACGCAACGCCTTCATGTTCAAGCGCGCCTGACTCACTGCATGCTTCGACTGCTTCCATCAATGTATCGTAGGCGATCAGGTCCGACTTGAAGAGATGGTCGAGTGCGGCGTCGAGCGTGTCCTGGTGATTTGTCTTCAGCAGCTTGTGCAGCAGCGTGTCGAGATTATGCTCCCACGCGCGCTCTTCCACTCGGCTCGAGGACTGCACCAGTCCTTGAGCCAGCGATGTCAGCCGTTGACTGTCGCTGGAGAGTTTTCTGGAGTGGCTTTTGGAGGGACGGCGCATAGAGAAGATAAGTATGTTGCAAGGGAATCGTATTGTAGTGGATTCGCGGTTTGAATATCGGAATGTGTCCAGGAGTACCGCTTTACCATGCCGTTATCGGATATTTTACGCTTCGCGGAGACTTATTCGGGGCCGCGTGATGAGCGGCTGCCTGATATGCAAACCGGAAAATAAAAAAGCCGCATGGCATGACCGTGCGGCTATTGTTGATGCCTGGATTACTTTGATGCGGGAGCCGGGGAGGCAGGCTCCGAAGTGGCAGGTGCGTGGCCGCCGGCTTCACCTTGCATATCGACCTTGTCGCCGCCTTTCATGATGAGAAACAAGGCGAGTGCTGCAAATACGACAAACCCCACAAAAATTTTCCACATGATGCGTCTCCAGAGTTGAGTTTTGTTAATAAAACGCCCAGAGGCGCTCCTCTCAAACTCAACAGTACTTGAGCATCCTTACGGCTTGCTTGCACTCCTCGACTTTCCATCCTCTTCAAGGGGGAGGGTTAGGGTGGGGATGGGTTTCAGTGGCGTGCAAGAGAAACCCATCCCTCAGCCGGGCGCCCCAATCCCGGCCTTCCCCTTGAAGGGGAAGGAGTTACAGACTTACGCTGCCAGCAACTGACGCAGAACGAACGGCAGGATACCGCCGTGCTTGTAGTAGTCGACTTCGATCGGTGTATCGATACGCAGCAGCACTTGCTCTTCGTGCGAAGTGCCATCGGTACGGTGGATCACCAGCGTGACTACCTGCTGCGGCTTGATCTCGCCTTCCAGGCCCTTCAGGTCGTATGTTTCTTCGCCCGTGATGCCGAGCGACTGGATGCTTTGCTCGTTCAGGAACTGCAACGGCAACACGCCCATGCCAACCAGGTTGGAACGGTGGATACGCTCGAACGAACGTGCGATCACTGCCTTCACGCCCAGCAACTGCGTACCTTTTGCTGCCCAGTCGCGGGACGAACCGGTGCCGTACTCTTCGCCGGCGAACACCATAGTCGGTGTGCCTTCGTCGATGTACTTCATCGCAGCGTCATAGATCGACATTTGTTCGCCATTCGGCTGGAACATCGTCAGGCCGCCCTCGATGCGCGAGCCGTCCGGCTTCGGCGGGATCATCAGGTTCTTGATACGCACGTTGGCGAACGTGCCGCGCATCATCACTTCATGATTGCCACGGCGCGAACCATAGGAGTTGAAGTCGGCTTTCATCACGCCGTTTGCCAGCAGCCATTGGCCTGCCGGGCTGGACTCTTTGATCGAGCCGGCCGGGGAAATGTGGTCGGTTGTGATCGAGTCGCCGAACACGCCCAGGGCGCGAGCACCCTGGATGCCGGTTGCAGCTGGCTTCGGTTCCATCGTGAAGTCGTCGAAAAACGGCGGCTCGGCGATGTAGGTCGATTTCGGCCAGTTGTACACTTCGCCCATGGCGACGCCTGAGATCTGCTCCCACAGCTTGCCCGGAGCGCCTTGTACGTCGGCATAGTTCTCCTTGAACACCTTGGCGTTCATCGCGTGCTTCATCAGGCTGTTGACTTCGGTCGAAGTCGGCCAGATGTCGCCGAGGTAGATATCCTTGCCGCCTTTGCCTTTGCCGACCGGTTCGGTCATCAGGTCCGTGGTCATGTTGCCAGCGATCGCATAGGCCACGACCAGTGGAGGGGAGGCCAGGAAGTTGGCGCGCAGGTTCGGGTGGATACGTGCTTCAAAGTTACGGTTGCCGGACAGCACCGCTGCGGCCACCATGTCATTTTGCACGATGGCTTCGTTCATCGGCGCGGTCAAGTCACCGGCGTTGCCGATACAGGTGGTGCAACCGTATGCGGTGACGCCAAAGCCGAGCTTCTCCATGTACGGCAGCAGGCCTGCCGCTTCCAGGTACTTGGTGACCACGCGCGATCCGGGAGCCAGCGAAGTCTTGATATGCGGTGCAACGGTCAGGCCGGCTTCAACCGCTTTCTTCGCCAACAGGCCGGCAGCAATCATCACGCTCGGGTTGGAGGTGTTGGTGCAGGAAGTGATGGCAGCAATCAGCACGTCGCCGTTACGGACATTGATGCCGTCCGAAGTCTGGTAGGTTGCGTCGAGGTCTTCCGCCTTCTTGTTGAAACCGTTCTCGGAAGTCGGTTTGCTGAACAGGTCGGCGAAAGTCGACCTGACTTGGCCGATTTCGATACGGTCCTGCGGACGCTTCGGGCCAGCCAGCGACGGTGCGACGGAGCCGAGGTCGAGCGCAACCACGTTGGTGTAGTCGATCTCACCGGACTTCGGAATGCCGAACAGGTTCTGCGCCCTGAAGTAGCCTTCGAAAGCGTCGATTTCAGCTTTGCTGCGGCCGGTGCCGCGGAAGTAGTCGATAGTCGCTTCGTCGACCGGGAAGAAGCCCAGGGTCGCGCCATATTCCGGCGCCATGTTGGCGATGGTTGCACGGTCGGTAGTAGACAGCGACGCGGTGCCTTCGCCGAAGAATTCGACGAACTTGCCGACCACTTTTTCCTTGCGCAGCAATTCGGTGATGGTCAGCACCAGATCGGTTGCTGTCACGCCTTCGCGCAACTGGCCGGTCAGGTTGACGCCGACTACGTCCGGCGTCAGGAAGTACACCGGCTGGCCCAGCATGCCGGCTTCTGCTTCGATGCCGCCCACGCCCCAGCCAACCACGCCGATACCGTTGATCATGGTGGTGTGGGAGTCGGTGCCGACCAGGGTGTCCGCGTAATACACGTCATCCTTCTTGTGCACGCCGCGCGACAGGTACTCGAGGTTCACCTGGTGCACGATACCGAAGCCCGGAGGCACGACGCCGAATGTGTCGAATGCCTGCATGCCCCATTTCATGAACTGGTAGCGCTCGTTGTTGCGCTGGAATTCCAGTTTCATGTTGAGGTCGAGCGCCTTGGTGTCGCGGTAGTGGTCCACCTGGACCGAGTGGTCGACCACCAGGTCAACCGG
>JBBWZW010000163.1:0-11135 GCA_039649305.1 Burkholderiales bacterium | reverse complement strand
CCGGAATCGACGGTCACGATGGGCCGGAATACCCAAGTATTTGATAGAGCGGTTGAAAGCCAACTGGAGGCGGGAACCACAAGACACATCTGGCTACACCGTGTTAGCGCCAATATCATAGGAATTGTCGGACGCTTCCCGCGCGGATAAACCAAAGGGCCAGCTTTTGCTGGCCCTTTTGGTTTACTGCTTGAATTTGGTGGGCCTCGCGTGAGTCGAACACGGACAGAGCGACAACTAGTCGTATTCTTGCGAACTATCAATATACTGCTTGATTGAACGTACCAAAATTGGTACAGTCAAACGATGCAGACACCACTTCTCGAAGTCTATTTCTACAAGAGTGCTAATGGCGTAGAGCCGGTAAGGGACTGGCTACGAGAGCTGTCTGCAACTGACAAGAAGACAGTCGGTGAAGACATCAAGACCGTTCAGTATGGTTGGCCATTAGGTATGCCGCTAGTGCGGAAGATGGAAGCTAGACTGTGGGAAGTAAGAATCCCTTTGCAAAATAGAATTGCCCGGATCCTCTTTACGGTACAGGGCAACAAAATGATCCTACTCCATGGGTTCATCAAAAAATCGCAAAAGACCCCCAAAGAGGATCTGGCAATCGCGATAAAACGACTTAAGTAGTCGTTACAACATAAAGAGGGCAGAACATGAACGCGGCAAATATTGGTAGTTCCTTTGATGAATTCCTGTCTGAAGAGGCCATCCTTGAAGAATCAACTGCCGTGGCTGTTAAGAGGGTGATTGCCTGGCAGATCGAGCAAGAGATGAAGGCGCGGCATCTCACAAAGACAGCGATGGCAAAGAAGATGCACACAAGCCGGGCTGCATTAAATCGTCTATTGGATGAGTCCGACCCGAGCCTGACATTAACCACCTTGGCTAGTGCGGCCCAGGCTCTGGGGAAAAAGATTAAACTGGAGCTGGTACCTGCGTGAGCTCGGGCGTGGGGGATAGTTATTTCCTGCGCGCCTGCGCAAGGTCTTCAACGCTATGGTCATCCGATATCCCAACCCCATGCTGACCACTGCAGTCGATGCCCGGCGGCTTCGATTCCTGCATGACTTTCTGGACACAGATAGCACAAAGGGCTAGCCGAAGCTAACCCTTTGATTGATCTGGTGGGCCTCCCGTGAGTCGAACACGGCACCAACGGATTATGAGTCCGCTGCTCTAACCAAGCATGAGCTAGAGGCCCAATTTTTTTTGATGCGGGATTGTACCCGCTTTTTTGTTTTCCCCGCCCTCAAGATGAAGGACGGGTAAGGCTTCTTTTCTTTCCTGGCGGTTTAACTGCCTTCCAGGAAGCTCTTCAGCTTGTCCGAACGGGAAGGATGGCGCAGCTTGCGCAGCGCTTTCGCTTCTATTTGACGAATCCGCTCGCGTGTGACGTCGAACTGCTTGCCGACTTCTTCCAGCGTATGGTCGGTGGACATCTCGATACCGAAGCGCATGCGCAGGACTTTGGCTTCGCGTGGTGTCAGCGAATCGAGCACATCCTTGACCACACCGCGCATCGAAGCATGCAACGCCGCGTCGGCCGGGGCCAGCGTGTTGTTGTCTTCGATGAAATCGCCGAGATGCGAATCGTCGTCGTCGCCGATCGGTGTTTCCATCGATATCGGCTCTTTCGCGATCTTCATGATCTTGCGAATCTTGTCTTCCGGCATTTCCATCTTGATCGCGAGCGTTGCCGGATCAGGCTCCGCGCCGGTCTCTTGCAGAATTTGCCGCGAGATACGGTTCATCTTGTTGATCGTCTCGATCATGTGCACCGGAATACGAATGGTGCGCGCCTGGTCAGCGATGGAACGCGTGATCGCCTGGCGTATCCACCATGTCGCATACGTCGAAAACTTGTAGCCACGGCGATATTCAAACTTGTCCACCGCCTTCATCAGGCCGATGTTCCCTTCCTGGATCAGGTCCAGGAACTGCAAGCCGCGGTTGGTGTATTTCTTCGCAATCGAAATCACCAGACGCAGGTTGGCTTCGGTCATTTCGCGCTTGGCCTTGCGCGCCTTCATTTCCCCGGCAGCCATCTTTTTGTTGATGTTGCGCAGATCAGGCAAAGGCAGCACGACGCGCGCCTGCAGGTCGATCAGCTTTTGCTGCAATTCCTTCACGGTCGGCACGTTGCGGCCGAGTACCGCGCTGTACGAGTGGCTGGAATTGACTTCGGCATCGATCCACTCGAGATTGGTTTCGTTGCCCGGGAAGGTCTTGATGAACTGCGCGCGCGGCATTCCGCACTTGTTGACGACCACGTCGAGAATCTGTTTCTCGATGTGGCGCACTTCATCGACCTGTCCGCGCAGGGTATCGCAAAGCTTCTCGACGAATTTCGCGGTGAAGCGAATCGAGAGCAGTTCATTCGAAATCGTTTCCTGAGCCTTCACATACGGCTTGGAGTTGTAACCTTCCTTCTCGAAGGCTTTACGCATCTTGTCGAATTGCGACTGGATCTCAGCGAACTTGCCCAGCGCATCGCGCTTCAACTGTTCCAGCTGCTCGGCGGAGAAGCCGGCAGCGGCGCCGTTGGCCGTGCCAACGTCGTCCTCTTCCTCGTCTTCTTCCTCGCCCTCTTCTTCCTCGTCTTCGTCGGAAGCAGCGGAGGGACCGGCAGTGATCGATTCAACAGGCGCGTTCAGGTCAACCAGCCCGTCAACGATTTCGTCGATCTTGATTTCATCCTTCTCGACCTTGTCGGCCGCAGCAAGAATTTCGGCGATGGTCGTCGGGCAGGCGGAAATCGCCTGGATCATGTCCTTCAGGCCCTCTTCGATACGCTTGGCGATTTCGATTTCACCTTCGCGCGTCAGCAGCTCGACCGAACCCATTTCACGCATGTACATGCGGACCGGATCGGTGGTGCGTCCAAAATCGGAGTCGACCGTGGACAGGGCGGCTTCTGCGGCCGCGTCCGTGTCGTCGTCGCTGGTGACGGTCGCCACGTTATCCGACAACAGCAGCGTCTCGGCGTCCGGCGCCTGCTCGTAGACGGCGATGCCCATGTCATTGAACGTGCCGATGATGCCTTCAATCGCTTCCGGATCGACAATGTTCTCGGGCAGGTGGTCGTTGATTTCCGAATAAGTCAGGAAGCCGCGATCCTTGCCCAGCTTGATCAGGGTTTTCAGCTTCTGGCGGCGCTGCTCGAGTTCTTCCTCGCTCGCTTCGGTATCAGAAGAAAATGCGTCCTTGAGCAAGGCCTTCTCTTTGGCCTTCCGATCTTTTGCCTTGGCTTTGTCCGCAGCCTTCAGTTCCGCACGCTCGACAGCGTTCAACGCGGCGACCTCATCGTTCTCCGGCTGAAATTCTTTCGGCTTGCGACCACGGCGGCCCGGCACTTTAACGGACGGCAAAACGTAACCGGACGTGTCAATCGCCGCCAATGCTGCAGCATCGGTTGTCTGATTGACCGCCATTACCTTGCTCTCGGTCTTAGGCTCAGCTTTAGCCGCAGTCTTCGCAGGCTTAGTCGCTGGCTTCGAATCGGTTTTCTTGTTTGTCACAGGTGCTTTCGGTTTCTCGGGAGCCGGCTTTGCAGCGGCTCGGGATGAAGGTTTCGCCTTCGACGGCGCCGATTTTGCGGGCGTCTTTGGCGCTGCTTTTGCATCTGCTTGGGCCGGGGCTTTGTTCAGTGTTTTCGCTTTACCAACGGGCTTCGCGGCAGCGGGCTTCTTCACGGCGGGCTTTGCCATCGACTTGCTTTGGACAGGTTTAGTTGCAGCCGATTTCGCATTTTTTGCGGTAAGGGATTTCGCGGATTTCTTCATTGCGTTTGCCATGGAATCAATACCAACTGGTTTGCACTTGTTGAAAAGACAAAACTTTGCGATTGCAGAGCCGCTTCATGCGGTCCCTTTGCATACTGTTCACTGGCTTGGATTTCGCCCGCGCGATGTTCCTTGAATATGCCCGTCCATCCTGCTGGGGTCCGGTTCGCCAAACGAATTACTCTAAGGCCTTGAAACTAAAGCTTTTAATTATATCATAGGGAGCAATATTGCTCCAGACCCAGACAATTCCGCAGGTTAGCGCGATACGTTTTCGACCTCCGCCTGCCTCCGGAGTTGCTCCTGTTGCTGTGTCAGTTCACGATATCGTGCCCGCGCGTCTTCCGTCCCCAACCCACTGTTGGCCAGTTGATCCAATTCGGCTTTCAATACTTGCATTTTAGTCTGCCGTACCGCTCCAGCAAGCTCCATACGGGCCGCGTCGATATCTGAGTCGGAATCCGCAGCAAGTTCGGCGATCAGGCTGTCAAAATCCGAACCAATCGCGCGTAATTGCTCGGCAAGCGCGGCGAAATTGCCCTGCGGTCCGAGCGTTTGGCAGGCTGCGATCAATTGCCCGAGCATTTCCGCATTATCGGGTGCAAATCTCGCAACCGCTGCAAGTGCCTGCTGATCAATTTCCTGTGCAAGCACTGGATGCGTTACCAACAAGCGGATCATCTGGCGCTCCAGACCCATCGGCGGCGTGCGCTTGCTCCGTGCCGGCGCTACCCGGGTGCGCGCAACCGGTTGGGCCAGTTCGAACAGATTTTCGATTTCCGCAGGGGTGGTTTGCGTCAACTGCGCGAGACCGCGCACCAACTGCAACCTCAGGGCGGACGGCGGCATTGCCTGCAATAACGGTTTGGCATCGAATTGCGCCCTGGCCCTGCCCTCCGAGGTGCCCAGATCATTTTCCCCGGTGACTTCGTTGAGCAGGAACTGCGACAGGGGCATTGCGTCACGGACTTGCTGCTCGAACGCTTCCGCGCCCAGCTCCCGGATATAACTGTCGGGGTCGTGTTCGGTCGGCAGGAACAGGAACTTCAGCGTCTTGTTATCGTTTGCGTGAGGCAGGCATGCATCCAGTGCACGCCGTGCCGCACGGCGACCGGCCGAATCGCCGTCGAAGCTGAAGATCACATGATCCGTCTGGCGCAGCAGTTTTTGTACATGAGTTGGCGTGCATGCCGTGCCGAGCGTCGCTACCGCCTGGGGAAATCCAAGCTGGGCCAGTGCGACCACATCCATGTAGCCTTCAGTCACCAGCACGTATCCGGCGTCGCGAATTGCCTGGCGCGCCTCAAACAAGCCATACAACTCATTACCCTTCTGAAATAGGGGCGTCTCCGGGGAATTCAAGTACTTCGGCTCGCCGCTGTCAAGTACCCGCCCGCCGAAACCGATCACCTGCCCTTTGGTATTCCGGATCGGGAACATGATGCGGTCGCGGAAGCGGTCGTAGCGTTTGTGACGTCCGCCGTCTTCGTCGCTCTTGTCGATCACCAGGCCCGCTTCAACCAGCGCGGCGGCCTCATAGTCGGGGAATACGGCGCGCAGGCTATCCCAGCCCTCCGGCGCGTAACCCATGCCGAATCTGGCCGCGACTTCCCCCGTGAGGCCACGGCGCTTCAGGTAGTCGATCGGCGTCTGTGCGCCACGCAATTGCTGCCGATAGAAATCGGAGGCTTTCGTCATGACGTCGGACAATGCCAGGCTTTTCGCCTGTACTTCGGCGCGCTGCTCGGGAGGCAGGCGATCTTGCTGTTCCGGCACCGTCATGCCGACGTTTTGCGCCAGGTCTTTTACCGCCTCCACGAACCCGAGGCCGGAATATTCGATCATGAAGCCGATCGCAGTGCCATGCGCGCCGCAACCGAAGCAGTGGTAAAACTGCTTGGTCGGGCTGACGGTGAAGCTGGGGGATTTCTCGTTGTGAAATGGGCAAAGGCCCATGAAGTTCGCGCCGCCCTTCTTCAGCTGCACGTAACGGCCGACCACGTCGACGATGTCGACGCGGTTGAGCAGATCCTGGATGAAAGACTGTGGAATCACGGCGAGGATGGCCTAAAAGGATGGCAGGTTGGCGTTTCGTTAAGCGCCGCGCAATGTACCGCTATCAGGCTTTGGACAACGCCGCCTTTACCAGGCCGGATACCGCGGTCATGTCGGCACGGCCGGCGAGTTTCGGCTTCAGTATTGCCATCACCTTGCCCATGTCCTGCGGACCAGCTGCTCCAGTGGCGGTGACTGCGGCGCTGACTTCCGCCTGGATTTCGGCCTCCGACATCGCGGCCGGCATATAGGTGGACAACACGGCAACTTCGGATTTCTCGATATCGGCCAGGTCCTGGCGCCCGCCGGATTCGAACTGGGTGATCGAATCCTTGCGCTGCTTGATCATTTTTTCAATGATGGCCAGCACATGGGTATCGGTCAGCTCGACGCGCTCGTCGACTTCCTTCTGCTTCATCGCGGCGGTGAGCAAGCGGATAGTGCCAAGCCTGGCAGTGTCCTTGGCCCGCATCGCGGCCTTCATGTCTTCAGTGATTTGTTCGTTCAGGCTCATGCAATCTCCATGTTCGACAGTGTCCGGACGCGCGGGCTTGGCAACCATCATATCGGGGAAAAATTACCGATAACAAGCCCTAAACGCCAAAACCCGCTGCGGAACGGCACCGGAGCGGGTTTGCTTTTAACCGCACACCAAGGTGCGGCCGAAAATCAGTACAGCTTCTTTGGCAACTGCTGGCTGCGGATGCGCTTGTAGTGGCGCTTCACGGCAGCGGCGAGCTTACGCTTGCGCTCTGCGGTCGGCTTCTCGTAAAACTCACGCGCACGCAACTCGGTCAGCAAACCGGTTTTTTCAATTGTGCGCTTGAAGCGACGCATGGCAACTTCGAAAGGCTCGTTCTCTTTAAGGCGGATAGTGGTCATGTATAAACGGATTAACCAAGGAATTTGGGGAAAGACGGCGAGTGTAACAGGTTTAAAGTACAAAGCAAAGGCTATTTGCTATCAGGCGGCGAGGCCGGCCGCCATTCCAGACGCCCAGGCCCACTGGAAATTGTAGCCGCCCAGCCACCCGGTGACGTCCACCGCCTCGCCGATGAAATACAGTCCGGGCGCCTTGTTGGCCATCATGGTCTGCTGCGACAGTTCGCGGGTATCAATGCCGCCGAGGGTCACTTCAGCCTTGCGGTAGCCTTCGGAGCCGTTAGGCGTAACGACCCAGCGATTGAGCGACTCGCCCAGCCTGCGCAACTCCTTGTCGGGCATATCGGCTACCCGGGCATCGGCTGGGAACTTATTGACAGACAACCAACCTTCGGCGAGCCGTGCCGGCAGCCATTGCGCAATGACATTGCCAAGATTCTTTTTGATCGAGGTCTTGCCTTCGGTGAGCGTGGCAGCCACGTCCATTTCCGGTAACAGGTTCAGGGTCAGCGGAGTCCCGGGTTGCCAGAAACTCGATATCTGCAGCACCGCAGGCCCCGACAATCCGCGATGGGTGAACAGCAAGTCTTCCCGGAAGCGCCCGCGCGATTTCTTTTGTCCGGTCTCGATGTCGACTTCGAGCGCAATGCCCGACAGCGGTACAAACGGCTCCCATGCGGAAGAATCGAATGTCAGCGGCACCAGCGCAGGGCGCGTCTCGACCAGTTTCAGGTCGAATTGCTTCGCGATGCGATACGCAAAATCGGTCGCCCCGATTTTCGGGATGGACAGGCCACCGGTAGCGATGACGACGCTGCCGGCAAGTATTTCCCCGGCGTCGGTATCGATGCGATAGGACTCGCCTGCCTTTCCGATCGCCTGCACCATGCACGGCATCCGCCATTCGACGCCGCCGGTTTCGCATTCGGCCTTCAGCATGTTGATGATCTGTTCGGCGGAGTCGTCGCAGAACAGCTGTCCCTTGTGCTTCTCGTGATAACCGATGCGATAACGCTTTACCAGGCCGAGAAAGTCCTGCGCGGTATAGCGAGACAAGGCGCTTTTGCTGAAATGCGGATTTTGCGACAGGTAGTGTTGCGGTCCGGCGTAAAGATTGGTGAAATTGCAGCGTCCGCCGCCGGATATGCGAATCTTTTCGGCCAGCTTGCCGGCATGATCGATCAGCACCACCTTCCGGCCGCGCTGACCGGCGACGGCGGCGCACATCATCCCGGCCGCGCCGGCGCCGATTACTGCAACATCAAATTGTTTTGCCATGGCTATTGCGAATTAAAACGAGCCATGATTGTAAGCGAGTGTCCCAGGTCGTTGGTTCGTTAATTAGGAACGCGCAAGCGCTTTGCCACCTGCAGGCAATGTTCGACCTGCTCGGTGATCGGCGCCGGTATCGGCTGCTCGCCGCGAAGCGCTGCCTGTATCCACTGGGCGGTTGTTGCGGCGTCACTCTGCGAAGGCAGCGGCGGCATCTCATCGACCGGCTCTTGCTTTTGTACCAGCACCGTACGCTGGTGATTGTGAAACCATTCAATCTGCTGCCCGCGCTTCGCGTTCGCCACCGTTTCTCCCTCGGTGCCCCGCATGAGGAACGCATCGCCTCGTTCCGGCGGCGCGGCCGTGCTGAAATAACCGGCGAGCATTGCCAGGTATTCCGGGTGGGTGTATGAAGTCATACGCAACGCCGGCGCGTCAAACGGCTGCATGATTTTGACCAGGGTATGAGTTGAATTGCGCACGCCCAGTATTTTCCGCAACGACAGCAAATGTGCCATGCGCGGCGCCAGCGCCTGGATCGGCATGAACACCGGTTCACGCCGGGCGAAATGGCTCTCGGCCTCTCGTATCGAACCGGCAAATGCAAAGCCGAGTTCTTGCAGGATCTCCGCCGTGGTGACGCGTCCGGGATCACGTGCGACGCCATGGATGAGTACTGGTACGCCTTCGCGCGCCAGCAGCATGGCCAGTAGCGGCGTCAGGTTTGGCATCTGGCGCGAACCGTTATAGCTGGGGATTACTACCGGCGCATAGTCACCGGCGGGCGCAGGCAACTTGTCGAACGACGCTTCGGCGGCATCGAGGAAGCCGGCGATTTCGTCCACGGACTCGCCCTTGATGCGCATGGCCAGCATGATGCCGCCCATTTCCAGATCGGAAACGCGGCCGTCGAGCATCGCGGCGTACAGTTGAGAAGCATCTTCGCGCGACATGCTGCGCGCGCCTTTCTTGCCGCGGCCGATTTCCTTGATGAAGCGGGCGGCGTGGAAAGGTTCAGTTGGTGTGCGAGAGTGTTCCATTCGCGAAGGGTACTACGAACCGGGTACGATTGCCTCGTGCCTCCGGCTTTCCTTTACAATGACGCTTTGCAAAACCTGCCTTTCCTCTTCCCATTCCATGATAGTCCTCGGCGTCGAATCCTCCTGCGATGAAACCGGCCTTGCGTTGTACGACACGCAACGGGGCTTGCTTGCGCATTCCTTGTATTCGCAAGTCGCAATGCATGAGGAATACGGCGGCGTGGTGCCGGAACTGGCTTCGCGCGATCACGTGCGACGCGCCATTCCGCTGCTCGAGCAGGTACTTGCCGATAGCGCGATTCCCCGTTCTGCAATCGATGCGATCGCCTATACGCAAGGGCCGGGACTCGCCGGCGCATTGCTGGTCGGCGCGTCAATTGCATGCGGTTTCGGGCTGGCGATAGACAGGCCGGTACTTGGCGTCCACCATCTGGAAGGACACCTGCTGTCGCCGCTGCTGGCAAGCGATCCGCCGGCATTTCCATTCGTTGCCTTGCTGATTTCCGGCGGTCATACGCAATTGATGCGCGTCGATGGTGTCGGTCAATACATCCTGCTTGGAGAGACCCTGGACGATGCGGCGGGCGAAGCATTCGACAAATCGGCCAAGCTGCTCGGACTCGGCTATCCGGGCGGTCCGGCGATTTCACGGCTTGCCGAGTTTGGTGACCCCGGTGCATACAAGCTGCCGCGCCCGATGCTCCATTCGAAAGACCTGAACTTCAGCTTTTCCGGGCTGAAGACCGCGGTGCTGACGGTCGTGAAAAACCAGACAACCAACATCTGCGAACAGGACAAAGCGAATATCGCGCGAGCATTTGTAGATGCGATCGTCGATGTGCTGGTGGCGAAATGCATGACAGCATTGAAACACACGGGCTTGAAGCGGTTGGTCATTGCCGGCGGCGTCGGCGCTAACAATCAATTGCGCGCGGCATTGAATGCGGCTGCCGAAAAAAAGCGCTTCCGTGTGTTTTATCCAGAGCTGGAATTTTGCACCGACAACGGCGCGATGATTGCATTTGCCGGCGCGATGCGTTTGCAAATCAATCCGGAAGCGGCCAAGCGGGATTACGCATTCAATGTGCGGCCGCGGTGGCCGCTGGATGAACTGCGCACACTCTAATCACCGGTCGGCGATAACTGAAACGCCTTCACGCGATCCCACGTGCGCAAATGGTCTGCAAGCCTGCGTGTATTCTCGGCATCAATTGTGCGTATCACCATCCGGTATTCAAAATACGCCTGGTCGTCGGTGACCCGATAGCTCATGTTGGCGACCGTAAAACCGTGTTCCTTGAGGAGCGCCCTGACCTGCTCTTCCGGAATTGCGTCGTGCCTCGCGAAGCGCAGCAAGTGGTGCGCATAAGATTGAGACGGCATCATTGCTTCGATCCAGCGAAACAGCGACAGGATGCCTACGGTAAGCGCCGTTGCAACGATGGCCGGGTAATAGAAGCCTATGCCGATCAGCACACCTATGGCCGCAGTAATCCAGATTGATGCGGCGGTCGTCAAGCCGCGCACGCTCAATCCCTCCTTGAAAATGACGCCGGCTCCGAGAAAACCGATTCCGGTCATGATGCCCTGCGCCATCCGCGTCGGGTCGGTCTGCACGGCGAACGGCACGGCTCCCTGCGGCAACCACCTCGATTGGTAGAGCGTGACCAGCATCAGCAAGCTGGATGTCAGGCACACCAGCGTGTGCGTCCGGAAACCGGCGGGGCGGGCGTGGAAGCTTCTCTCCAGGCCGATGATTCCGCCTGCGACCAGCGCACCGAGCAGATGTATCGCGATTACTGCATAGTCATTGTCCATCGGGGGCTCTCGACGACTGAAACATTTTTTGAGGCGAAACGGTCTTCAGTATAAGACGCTGCCCGCTACTTGTTCTTGCTGCCGATGCGGCTCTCCTTGCCGGTCATCAGGTTCGAGATGTTCTTGCGATGGCGATAAATCAACAGGCCGCTCATCACCAGCACGGCCAGCAACTGCGGGTCGAAGCCGAACAGCAGTCCGTAGTAGAACGGTGCGAATACACTGGCGACCAGCGCAGCCAGTGATGAATAGCGGAACGCATAAGCAACGATCAGCC